>CAZVAY010000134.1:0-7373 GCA_964625265.1 uncultured Sphingobacteriales bacterium
ATAGCTTATGCCTTTATGATTAATTGGATTCAGGTAACATATTGCAGGTTGGCCGGCTTTCATTCTAAAAGGAGTTTCTCTCTTTATGGAAAATCAATAAGATACAGATATTAAAACAACAAGGAGGTGAATGCCCTTTAATTATTTTTATATTAAACCATTAGATTTATTAAATTTATAAAATTATGAATTTCCGAAAACTTATTGTTTTATTAGCACTTATACATATTTGTATGATGTCTGATGCTCAATCAGGTGCTGACAACCTTATTTATTCTTATATTTCAAAATACCAAAAGTTTAATTCTATCGATTATGGGCTGACTTTTAAAATAAAATCGGTATTTAATAATGAGTATAATGTTATACGTACAAAATGCAGGTTGATACGTGACCAAAACGATTCTATTTTAGGGGGGTATTTTTATATTAACAAAGGTATAAATGATTATTACTACCTGAATGGAAAATTGATAGAGGCAAGAAGTGATGATAAAAACTATTTGATAGAATCTATTAATGATAAAGACTTTAATAAAACACTTGGCAATATAATCTCTTTTTGTTTTCAGATTTTTTTCTATAATCCCGAAAAAATATACGACCTTGTATATGAGTCAGATGGTAATCTTTCGGTACGGGACACGGTTGTTAATTCCATTCAATCACGGGTGATGGATATCACGCTTAAAGACCAACCCCCAACAGATAAGATTAATTACCGGTTTTTCATTAGTAAGGCAGATACAATATTATATCGTATTGAAAGTAAGATTGATGTGTTAGGAGATTTTCAGCATAGCATTTGGGAAATTGACACTATCGTATTTGACAAGACAACCTTACAGGATTTGGAACATAAGCTAAATGCTGTCCTGATAGAGTATAAACCATTACAACCAACAACTCGTCCGAATATTGAGAAAGAATTGCCGGCAGAAACGATAGAATATTTACCACATTTTGAAGGAGAAATGTTCAACAACTCAAAACCTTTCAGCATTGAAGAATTAAAAGGAAAGTTGGTACTTATAGATTTCTGGTATATGTCATGTGCACCATGTTATAAGACTATTCCATATCTGAGAGATTTTTATAATAAATACCATTCAAAGGGGCTGGAAGTAATTGGATTAAATCCTTTTGATAATAGTAATTCAAAAAAAGAATTATTAAGTATTTACATTGAGAAAAATGGGATTGATTATCCGGTTATATTGGTCAACCGGAGTGTTGCTGATTTGTTTAAAGTACACGCCTATCCAACCATGTTTTTATTTGACAAATCAGGTAATTTAATTGAATATTCAAAAGGTTATAATCCGGATGAGTTTAAAAAATGGGATATTATATTGTATGATATACTGAAATAGATAAACATTACAAATTCTGAATTCAAGATCAGGGTGGTTAGGTACCAAAAAGGACTTAAATACAAAGTGGTTGTGAGTGCGAATTAGGGAAAGTTCTTCCCAGACCAACCCTGCAGTTGTTAAATATTTCTGCACCGTTCACAGTGCGGTTTTTTCTGATTGATGCAGAAACTATATGTTATACCCAAATAAATGCGGGATAAGGTTTTTAGTTCTTAAGGGCACACCAATATTTTTAGCTGAAATAGCTAACTTTGAAGCGCAATAAATTTAATGTCATGAAATATCAGAAAGCTGATTTAGCAAAAATGCCTGAACAGATTCAATATGTATTGGACCATTATGTCAGGCATAACCTTAGCATTGACGATTTCAACAATATTGTGCTGTGCGGGCTCGGAGGCTCAGGGATTGCCGGCAGGTTGGTCAAAGTTTTTTTCAAAGACCGCTGCCCTGTACCCATTGAAGTTATCTCTGATTATTCGTTGCCGGCATTTGTGTCACAGACCAGCCTGGTCATCCTGAATTCCTATTCGGGGAATACGGAAGAAACACTGAGCATGTATATGGATGCGGTGGAAAAAAAAGCCAAAATGCTTATCATTACCACAGGCGGGCTGATTGGTGAACTGGGCGAATCCAACCATATTCAAACCTACTTTGCCGAGCCGGGTTTTCAGCCCAGGATGGCATTGGGTTATTCACTGACTTACCTGGTGATGATCATTTCGGAATTATTAAAACAAAATGCGCTGAACAACCTGAAAAGTGCGCTGAAACGTTTTGCTACTCCCGAACCTTTTATTGCCCGTGCCCAAAAGGGTTTTGAAGAATTGAACAGGAATACGGATAAAAAATATGTCATTGTCTGTGATCCGCTAACCCATCCCATCGGGGTCAGGTTTGGCCAGCAGTTGCAGGAAAATGCCAAAGCCGAGGCATTTGTCCACGAATTGCCCGAGGCAAACCACAATGTCATTGAATCCTATTATGGAAAACCAGATTCAGTTTTTCTTTTCATTGACTCCGGTTCCAACCAAAAGATCAGCTTCCGGTTCGGGTTCCTGAAAGAATTACTGACCGGCCTTGATGTAGTTGTTTCTCAAATGGATTTTGGCGGCTATTCAATTGAAGAAGTTTATGAAACCATCTATGTCCTCGACTGGCTGAGCCTGATCATTGCTGATGCCCGCGGGGTTGTCTCGGACCAGATACCCAATATTAACAAACTGAAAAATTTTTTGAAAGATAAATAAAACCTTAAAAGATGCTGTTCGACCTTGATTTGATTAAAAAAGTTTATGATGCTTATCCTCAAAAGATAAAAGAAGCAAAAGAACTCCTGAACAGGCCTATGACTCTGGCCGAAAAAATACTTTATGCGCATACCAGCGGCAAGCTGCCGTCATCACCCTTCGAAAGGGGAACCGACTATGTTGATTTTGCCCCCGATAGGGTAGCCATGCAGGATGCTACTGCGCAGATGGCACTTTTGCAGTTTATGATGGCCGGCCGCAAAAAGGTGTCTGTTCCTTCCACTGCCCATGCCGACCACCTGATACAGGCCAGGGTTGGGGCTGGAAAAGATCTTCAGGAAGCGCTGAACAGGAACAATGAAGTTTATAATTTTCTCGCTTCAGCATCCAATAAATATGGTATTGGTTTTTGGAAACCCGGTGCCGGTATCATTCACCAGGTAGTCCTTGAAAACTATGCTTTTCCCGGTGGAATGATGATAGGGACAGACAGCCACACCGTCAATGCTGGCGGTTTGGGCATGGTAGCCATCGGTGTCGGGGGTGCTGATGCCGTGGATGTCATGGCAGGGATGCCCTGGGAACTGAAATTCCCGAAACTGATCGGCATAAAACTTACAGGCAGGCTGAATGGTTGGGCTGCACCCAAGGATATTATTTTAAAAGTAGCCGGGATCCTGACTGTGAAAGGCGGAACCGGTTGTATTGTCGAATACTTTGGCGAAGGAGCAGAATCGCTTTCCTGCACCGGCAAAGGAACCATTTGTAATATGGGCGCTGAAATTGGGGCGACTACTTCCACTTTCGGTTTTGACCATTCGATGAAACGCTATCTCGAAGCTACCGGAAGAAAAGAAGTTGCTGAACTGGCATCCGGAATTGCAGAACACCTCACCGGTGACGCAGAAGTATATGCGCATCCTGAAAACTATTTTGACCAGGTGATTGAAATCAACCTATCTGAACTTGAACCACACCTCAACGGACCCTTTACGCCCGACCTGGCTACTCCGGTTTCGAAAATGAGGGAAACCCTTCAAACCAACAACTGGCCCGAAAAGGTTGAAGTAGGACTGATTGGTTCCTGTACCAACTCATCCTATGAAGATATTTCGAGGGCAGCCTCGATAGCCAGGCAGGCCAGGGAGAAGAAGTTGAAAGTGAAAGCAGAATTTACAGTTACACCGGGCTCGGAACAGGTTAGGTACACTATCAACAGGGATGGCTTTATCCAGGTATTTGAGCAAATCGGAGGAAAGGTATTTGCCAATGCCTGCGGCCCCTGTATCGGACAGTGGGCAAGGTCGGGTGCCGACAAAGAAGAAAAGAATTCCATTGTCCATAGTTTCAACAGGAATTTTGCCAAGCGGGCGGATGGAAATCCCAATACCCATGCTTTTGTAGCTTCACCGGAAATGGTAACTGCCCTGGCTATTGCCGGTGATCTTGGATTTAACCCCATGACCGATTATCTGGTCAATGAAAATGGTGAAAAAGTAATGCTTGACCCACCATCCGGGGATGAACTACCAACGTCAGGATTTGCTGTTGAAGATCCCGGGTACCAGGCTCCTGCTGAAGATGGGGAGAATATCGTGATAAGTGTTGCCCCGGATTCTGAGAGGCTGCAGTTACTGACTCCTTTTACGCCCTGGAATGGGAAAGATATTAATGGTGCCAGGTTGCTGATCAAAGCCAAAGGCAAATGTACAACCGATCATATTTCGATGGCCGGGCCATGGCTCAGGTTCAGAGGGCACCTTGACAACATTTCGAACAACATGCTGATTGGGGCTGTCAATGCCTTTAATGGTGAAACAAATAAAATCAGGAATTTTATTTCGGGTGAATACGATACGGTACCCGGCACACAAAGGGCTTATAAAGCTGCCGGTATTGATACCGTTGTGGTTGGAGACCAAAACTATGGTGAAGGCTCATCACGCGAACATGCAGCCATGGAACCAAGGCACCTCGGGGTCAGGGCTGTCATTGTAAAATCATTTGCCCGTATTCACGAAACCAACCTGAAAAAACAGGGTATGCTGGCGCTAACCTTCGCCAATGAAACTGATTACGACAAAGTAAAGGAAGATGACCTGATAGATATCAGGGGCCTTGCTGATTTTACCCCTGGCAACCCTCTTACTGTTGTATTGTCTCATGCTGATGGTTCTAAGGATGAGTTTGCTGTCAACCATACCTATAATCAGCAACAAATAGAATGGTTCAAAGCCGGTAGTGCTTTAAATTTGTTGAGACAAGGGAATGATTCTGTTTCTTAACCAATTTGTAAATAATTCCATTTAGAAGCAGTTAATACCGATAGGATCAGGTTATTCTTTTGTTGCAAACTGAAACCGTAACGGTCTGGTATTGATTTATTATTCAGCGGATTTAGTAAGCACCTGCCAAAGGGTCTTGAGAATGATCTCTATGTCGAGGCCAAAAGTCCAGTTCTCCAGGTATAGAACATCATATTCAACACGTTTGAGCATCTTGACAGGGTCTTCTGTTTCGCCCCTGAAACCATTGACCTGGGCGAGTCCTGTGATACCCGGTTTTCCAAATTGCCTGACCAGAAATTTATCGATGATCCTGCTGTAGTCCTCCGTGTGTTTGAGCATGTGTGGCCTGGGCCCTACCACAGACATTTTTCCGATGATCACATTAAAAAAGTTTGGTAATTCGTCCAGGCTGGTTTTACGCATTATCCTGCCGATAGTGGTAATACGCGGGTCATGTTTTGTTGCTTGCTTTGTATCAGCTTCTACATTGGGCCGCATGCTGCGGAATTTGATCATTTTAAAAGGTTCATTGTTCCTTCCCGACCTTTCCTGAAGGAAAAATACAGGCCCGCGTGAGGTCAGTTTGATAATAATGGCAATAACCGGTACCAGCCATGACATCACCGTAATGACAACAAAGAATGAAAAAACAATATCAAATACGCGTTTGATTATCTGGTTAGTGATACTTTCGAGAGGCTCTCTGCGAATACTTAGTACCGGTACGTGATGACTGTATTCGAGCTGAAACCGAACAGACCGCTTGCTCATTTTATTGAAAAACTCCGGGAGAAACCTTACCCGGATCAGGTGGTTGTCACAAAAATTAACCAACTCAATGATATCCTGGCTGCCGAGTTTGTCAACCGAACAAAATACTTCCTCAATCTCGTGTGACAGCAGGAAGTCACGGATACCCGACAAGTCACCTTTCAGGAAATGTGTATCTTCAACACCTTCAATGATATTGTCGAAATAACCCATAAAGTGATATGAGGAATTCTCATCCTCCCTGATGGTTTTGACAAATTCAGCAGAAGTGGAATTAAGGCCAACTACTACAAAGCGGGTAGTAGGAATATTACGCCTGCTATACATATTGATACTGATGTCGGTAACGGTAAAAAATACGAAAGAAAATACTGGGAAGGTGGTGAAGATGTAAAGGATAAAGTAAATTGTATTGGAATATCCGCTAAGGCTGTAGAAAACAACGGAATAGAATACAAGTAACGCATAAGCCTGAAGATAAGAGATGAAAAGCTTTTGCTGCCGGGAAAACTTGTACAATTTAAACGACCTGGCCAGGATAACCCACAGGATATTTATACTCAGAAGAAAAACTAAATCCTTGGAATTGTAAAGGTGCCGTAAAGAACCGAAATAATAAAATGCACTGGCAAAATAAGCCAGGTTTAATGCTGCCAGGTAAGCAAATAAATAGATAAATCGAAATAATGACCTGTATCCTCTGTCTATCATTTTTCAGCCAATAGGTTTACAAATGTACATGAATTTTTTTCAGTTGAAATAGCCAACAGGCAACTAAAAAAAATATCATGGGCAATTGAAGCGGTTCCGGCTGATCCTATAAATGTTGCAGCATTACGAGTGTGAAATTTATTATTTTACAGGAGAAAGATCTCATTTAGAAAATGATCACTTACAATATTTTACCAGGTCAGGCCGGGCAGCTTCGAAACCGAGGTCTATGGCTTTCTGAAGGTCGCTGCATGCTGCTTTTGGTTTACCATAATCGAGTTTTAACAAACCGCGTATATAATAGGACTTTCCATCACCGGGGTTAAGCCGGATAGCATGCTGGATATCACGAAATGCATTTTCGGTTTCGGCTTTGTTAAGGTAGGCAATGGCTCTGTCTGCATAGTATTTTGCATTCGTGCTGTCGAGTTGGATAGCCTGTGTAAAATCATTAATAGCTTCGGGCAGACGGTTGAACCTGCCTAATAATACGCCACGATTGGAATAGGCTACGGGGTTGGAAGGGTTGATCTTTAAAGACTTGTTGAAGTCGTCCAGTGCCTGGTCGAGTTTTTCCAGTTTTACGTATGAAAGTGCTCTGCCATAGTAGGAGGCTGCAAGGTAAAACTCATCGTCAAAACCCAGGTCAATGGACTTTGAGTAATCATTAATGGCTTTTTGATATTCTTTTTGCCGGTGTAAAGCAATGGCGCGGTTATAATAAGCCATAGCTGAGTTGGGGTCTGCTTTAATGGCCTTATTCAGGTCTTGCAAAGCTAATTCAGGATCACCCAGTTGATCACTAAGTACAGCCTTATTTACATAAGTTTTGGCGCTGGACTTTTTAGGTTTGGGTTCTTTTTGTGTTACAAATTTTATATTATTTTTTTGTTTTTTTTGTTTTTTTATTATATACTACTGTCTCACACCATCACACTCCAGCCCTCCTCTTTGTCTACCTGTGTTCATCACTC
>CAZVAY010000135.1:0-7293 GCA_964625265.1 uncultured Sphingobacteriales bacterium
TCGCTATTAGCGGGACAACCATTTCCATTGACCGCACCGCCAACAGCGGGCTTCAATTTAGCGGAGGCCAATTAGAAATTAACACCGGGACAGGATTGACACTTTCGGGGGGATTGCTCAATGCCACTAACTCACTGGCCATTTGGAACGCCAATAAGCTTCAGGGCGTGGATGTTTCTACAACTGCTCCAACTAATAAATATGTGTTGAAATATAATTCTACTACCTCTAAATGGGAGCCTGCTGCCAATACTGAAATTGCTGATGCCGATGGAAATACCAAAGTAAATGTGGAAGAAACTGCCAATGAAAATAAGATACATTTCGATATATCGGGCAATGAAGCGATGATCATTGACGACAGTAAAAGAGTGGGTGTCGGTACTTCAACACCAACATCTACTTTAAGCCTTACAGGTAGTAAGGCCTGGTCAGTGACAACGGTTACCGGAAATACGACACTTGATGCAACACATAATATTGTATTGGTCAATAATTCTTCAGGTATTGCAGTTATTTCACTCCCTGCAGCTTCCACTTGTTCAGGAAGGGTTTATACAGTCAAGGCCATCAACAGCGGGATTGTTCAGATTGACCCCAATGGGGCAGAAACCATTGATGGTAATTCTGTCAGGAATATTGCTACACAATACAAGTTTGTCACCTTTGTAAGTGACGGCAGCACCTGGTTGATTATCGGAGAAAATTAGTATTTGCCTTTGGGCGAAATAAGAATAATCAGATTAAAATGAAAAAATCAATACTCTCTCTCACCCTGGGTGTATGTTTAGCCTTGAGCGTTAGTGCCCAGATCACCATTAAGTCATCCGACCTGCCCGGCTCAGGTGATACGCTGAGATACAGCACGGCAGGAAATAATAACCTGGGTGATTTTCAGAAAACAGCTGCCAATTACACCTGGAATTTCAGCTCATTAAAACCAACAGGACAGGAGATTGAAGAATACAAGCCATCCCTGCAAACACCCTATGCATTTTACTTTTTGGGTGCAAACAAATTCGGTATAAAAACGGCTGATTCAGTTAACCTGCTAATTGTTACTTTTTACGACCTATACGATTTTTATCAGAACAATTCATCTGCTTACAGCACCGAGGGCAGGGGGTTGAAATACAGTGGGTTCCCTATTGCCTCCTATTATTCCGACAAAGACGAAATCTACCAGTTTCCACTGGATTATGGCGACCGCGACAGCAGCACATTCCGGTACAAAGTTGACCTGGCAACCCTGGCATCGTATTCAACATCCGGTTACCGGATCAACGAGGTGGATGGCTGGGGAAGTATTACCACTCCATACGGTACTTTTAGCTGCCTGCGGGTAAAAACCACTATCGTATCAAACGATACAATAAAATTCAGTATCGTGCCCATAGGCATGAAAAATACAACCATACAATACAAGTGGCTGGCTAAAAATGAAAAGTTCCCCATTCTTGAAATTGAAGGGACAGAAACAATCCTTGGGTTTACGGTTAATTCGGTCAGGTACAGGGACAAATGGCGCAGGTTCTATAATCCTAACGCGCCTGTTGCCGATTTTGTAGCTTCTTCGGTTTACGCTTCGACCATTGACACTATTACGTTTACAAATAATACTCAAAAAGCAGGGCTTCTTCCCTCTTATCTGTGGTCATTTACTCCTCAAACTGTAGATTTCGTTAATGGTACTTCAAATACCGATTCAGAGCCTGAAGTAGTTTTCGAAAAGGCAGGAACCTATGATGTCAGGTTGCATGTTGAAAACTTCATGGGTAAACACGACACCCTTAAAAAATCTTATTTGACCATAGTTGATGCCAAATTACTGGCTCCTCATCCTGATTTCATTGCTGATAAAACAACTCCGGCCATTAACGAAACTGTTGTATTTTCGAACCAAAGCACCCAATCCGGAAACAGCATCTTTGAATGGTCATTTTTCCCCGACTATGCAAGCTTTGTAAATGGAACAGATCAATATTCTGAGAATCCTGAGGTTAAATTTACCCAGGGTGGGTATTACCACGTTACACTCAATGCCTCTAACCCTTATGGCACCCATGACACCACAAAAATGAACTACATCTATTGTTCGGGCACCAGCAGCCTGGGCGAGTATTTGGAAAAGGATATAACAATAGATTATATATCTGGAAATTTCCGTGTTTTTTCACCCATTCCCATTAAAACATTCAGGATTTACGCCCCATCAGGCAGGCTGTTATTCTCAACAAACAATATCAGCCATTTCCCTTTCCTGGTTCCTGCCGGAAATCTGCCTTCCGGTGTTTACTTTGCAGAATGCACTGCAGCTGGCAATACTATTATTCGGAAGCTGGCAGCAATTAGAAAGTGACGATACTGATTGCAGCATTTTTTTCTTTTAACTTAATAAACACCGGCCTTCAAGGGGTAAATAACTCCGTCCTTCAGGGGTTGGATGAAAAGAGAAGCTATAGGGCTTTAACCCCTTAAACAATAAGCGAATAAACAAATTACATACATGAGAATCCGGATACAGCCCGGTTGGGCAACAAAAGACAGATAGCCTTATCTGAGTTAGGATATCAGGATTCAAGTATTTATGCATATTAAAAATAACGCTCAGGTTAAAGGTATTTATCCCGGCCATATTAATATTAATGGATACGTTGAACACGTACATTGCCTGGATTCACCCAATTTTAATTATAACATTGCCACTATTGCCAGGCTATTAAAAGGAGAATCTTCTTTTGGATCACTAAGGATATAGATTTAATCCGATTTATCTTAGCTCTCCCTACGTATGACCATTGCCGTAGTAACACCACCTCCTCCGCAAATACTGGCTACACAATGTTCATTATCTGTTTTTTTCAAAGCATGATAGCCGGTAACGAGAATGCGTGCACCGCTGATACCGGTAGGATGGCCCAGGGCAATAGCCCCTCCGTGAATATTGAGTTTACTATCATCCCACAGAAGCATTTGCCGGTTGGCCAGCACTTGTATGGCAAAGGCCTCGTTGACTTCAATCAAATCCATATCGGCCAGTGTCATCCCGGCATTTTCCAGTGCCATGGGTATCACATAGCCCGGACCTTCGCCCATGGTGGATGGTGATATGGCAGTTTGTGCATAAGATACTATTGAAAACAGGGGTTTAGCACCCAATTCATGAGCCTTTTGCCTGGAAGTGATTACCAGTGCTGTGGCGCCATCGCTTAGTCCGCAGGAATTTCCAGCGGTCACCGTCCCGTCTTTCCTGAATGCAGGCCTTAACCTGGCCATTTTCTCTTTATCTACCGTATGCCTGATCGTTTCATCTTTGTCGAAAGTCCATGCCGGGGTTTTCCGGGTAGCAGGTATTTCAACCGGAACAATTTCCTCATCAAACCATCCGTTTTTCTGTGCTGCAGATGCTTTCAGGTGGCTGCTGATAGCATATTCATCTTGTTCTTCACGACTTATATTGTACTTATCCCAAAGGTTTTCGGCCGTATGTCCCATGCCCTGCCCAATCAACGGGTCGATACTGTCACTCCAGCCGTCTTCAAGTTTTTTGTCACCCATTTTAAATCCTTCAAAACGGGCGCCTTTGACCAAATAAGGAATAGTGCTCATGCTGTCGAATCCTCCGGTTACAACAATTTGCGACTCTCCCAGCCTGATTGCCTGTGAGGCAAACATCACCGATCTCATACCCGATGGGCAGGCCATGTTGAGGGTAATAACCGGTTTGCTGTCCGGCAGTCCCCCTTTCACTGCGGCTGTCCGTGCAGGATTGGGCCCGTTACCTGCCTGACGGCAGCTACCCAGAATAGCTTCATCTACCTGTTCCGGTTCCAGCCCGGCCCTTTTGATGGCTTGTTTGACAACAATTCCCCCAAGGTCATAGGCGGGAATATCTTTCAGGCTACCGCCAAAACTACCCATGGCTGTCCGGCAAGCCGAAATCGCAACAATATCATTTAATTTCATCATACTATTTTCATCCGTTTAAATATACTGGCCACCGTCTACTTTCATCACCTCTCCTGTGATATGTCTGGCCAAAGGTGAACAAAGGAATGCCACCATGTTGGCAACATCATCGGTCTGTCCAAATCTACGAAGTACTATTTCTTCCATAGCTTTTTCCCTGACTACCTCATCAGCATTTCGCATCATGTCTGTTTCAATTAAGCCCGGGGCAACAGCATTGACATTCACCGAGTATTTTCCCAGTTCTTTTGCTACAGTTTTGGTCAAACCAATAATACCGGCTTTGGCAGCCGAATAGTTTGCCTGGCCGAATTTGCCGCGCAGCCCATTGATAGAAGTAATATTGACAATATTACCTGATTTCTGCTCCCGGAAAATGGGTGAAACAGCCCTGATAAAGTTGAAATAACCTTTCAGGTTGATGTTGAGAACCGTATCCCATTGATCTTCGCTCATTTTCCAGATAACCCCATCCCGGTTGATCCCGGCATTGTTCACAAGGATGTCAATACCGCCAAATTCTTTTTGGGTTTGGTCTACCATGGCTGCAGCATCATTAAAGCTGGAGATATCCGCCTGAAAAAGCATGGCTTGTCCACCGGTGGTTTTGATCTCGTTCACAATATTTTCCGCTTCTTCCTTGTGCTTGCGGTAGTTTACAGTGACGCTCGCCCCGCACCTGGCAATAGTCAGGGCTATCCCGGCACCTATACCGAGGCTGGCACCGGTAACAATAGCTGATTTTCCGCTAAGGTCAATATTAATTCCTGTATTATTCATATTTATACTTTCTGTTCAACTGATTTTATAGCATTTAATACTTTTTCTGGTGTTATCGGTAATTCGAAGACCCTGGCACCAATAGCATCGGCAATTGCATTAGCAAGTGCACCCAGAATCGGTAGTGTTGCCCCTTCACCTACTTCCTTGGCACCATAAGGGCCTTCAGGTTCGTAGCTGTCCACGATGGAGGAATCCATTTCGGGCATGTCAGCCGATGTGGCAATCAGGTAGTTGTGCAGGTCGCCATTGAGCAACTTGCCCTTTTTATCAAATACCTGGTCTTCCATGAGCACCTCGCTCATACCCATCACCACAGCACCATCCACCTGGCCTTCAACCAGCAAGGGGTTGATAGCAGTTCCGCAATCGTGGGCATCCCAGAAATTCAGGACTTTTACGCGGCCTGTTTCCATATCCACATCTACCTCACAGACGGTAGCCGAAAACGAATAAGCCGGTGATGTTCCAACTGCAGCGCCTTTATAATCTCCCCCAAGGTTTTCAGGTGGTGAATAATGGCCGCGCCCGGTCAGTGGCCCCCTGACAGAGAAAAATCTGGTAGCTGCTTCTTCCCATGGAATGAAATTCACGGGGCTATTTTTCTCAAAAACTTTGTTGTCTTTGGCATCAAGGTCAGCAGCAGGTAAATTCATGATTTTAGCAGCAGCTTCAAGAACTTGCTTTTTTATATCCTCACCGGCTCGTTTTGATGCATTGCCTCCCATGAGCGTTACCCTGGAAGAATATGCACCAAAGCCGATAGGCGTGGTGTCGCTGTCGGCAGATATTACGCTGATGCGGTCGTAGGAAATACCCATTCCTTCGCATGCAGCCATGGATAATACCGTATCCGAACCCTGGCCAATGTCGGCATCGCCAATAAAAAGTACAGCTTTTGAACCATCTTCAGCTACTTTAATGAGTGCGTTGGAATGTGGGAATTTGGAGCGGTAAATAGGATATCCTGCTCCGGATACAAAACCACCGCACCCAATGCCAATGCCCCTTCCCTTTGCTAACTTCCCTTTTTTTCTGTCCCAGCCAGATTTTTCCCTGACCTTTTCGAGGCAGGCAGTAAACTCACAGGAGCCAATATCCAGGTCGTTACAAGTGTGATAGTTGGGTTCCATGGCATTCTTCAACCTGATATCAATATGGTCCATACCCAGTTCATCGGCCAGCATCGAGAGCAGGGATTCAAAGGCAAACCGCGGATGTGGTACGCCATGCCCCCTGAAAGCACCCGATGGGGGCAGGTTGGTATTAACCCTATAGCCATCGTACTTATAATTTGGAAATTTATATAGTGTCGGAAGCATTGAACCGGCATAATAGGCGGAAACAATTCCGAAACTCGAATATGCACCGCCTTCAAGAACGGCTTTTTGTTTCACTGCTGTAATAGTTCCGTCTTTCTTCACACCAATCTTCAGGTCAATAAACTGTTTGTGACGTCCACGGCCGTAAAGGTACATCTCTTCACGGGTGAACCTCATTTTAACAGGTTGCCCTGTTACTTTTGACAGAAAGATGGAAAGGATCTCAAGATAATTGGTAGCTGCTTTTGAGCCGAATCCGCCACCGCAGTTTGTCATGATTACCCTGATATTACCCAACGGCATGTCCAGTATCCTCGACAACTGGTGATGCACGTAATGTACCACCTGCGTGGAAGTGTACACGGTGACCCTTCCTTGCCTGTCCCATTCGGAAATTGCCACATGGGGCTCCATGGGGTTTTGATAAGTCCTGTTGCCCACAAAGCGATGTTCCATAACCAGGTCGGCTTCGGCAAAACCTTTGTCAATGTCGCCAAAATGATGGTCGACACGGGTATTGATGTTGTTTTCATATTTATCGTCAAACAAGCGCGGGGCACCCTTCTTCATAGCCTCTTCCGGGTCAAAAACAGCCGGAAGCTCTTCATACTCGACATCAATAAGTTTCAGGGCCTCAAAGCAGGTGGATTCATCAACAGCCGCTACTGCTGCCACCACATCGCCTACGTACCGAACCTTGTCGCGGGCCAGGATGTACTCGTCATAGCGGGCAGGGGAAGTTCCCCAACGGACATCTGGAACATCATCGGCTGTCAATACCGCTTTAACGCCTTTCAGCGCTTTTGCCTTGCTGGTATCAATCGACAGGATTTTTGCATGTGCATGCGGACTGAGAAGCAGTTTGCCATAAAGCATATTGGGCAGTTGAATATCATCGGTGTATATCGCGCGCCCGGTAGCTTTATCAGGAGCATCTATCTTCGGCAACCTTTTGCCTACCACCGACAGGTCCATAGCTGATTTTTGAGGAGCAAATTCAATTTCCTCCGGGGTTTTCCCTTTCAGATAATCCTGTGCTGTTTCAATGGCTTCAATGATCTTACTATATCCCGTGCACCTGCAGAGGTTACCAGCCAGTTCCTGCTTCAGGTCTTCCCTGCTAGCATTTGGGTTTTTATCCAGAATGGTTTTTGCCCTCATGATCATGCCTGGTGTACAGAAACCACATTGGATGGCTCCTTTTTCAATAAATGCCTGTTGG
>CAZVAY010000136.1:0-7167 GCA_964625265.1 uncultured Sphingobacteriales bacterium
CATTTATCTTTGCATATTTGGTTCGACCATTACATAAAGTATTAGATAAAAAAAGGAAGTAATGGCGAAGAGATTGTTGATTTACGGATATGGAAATCCCGGCAGGCAGGATGATGGCCTGGGAAATGCCGTAGTTGAGAAGCTGGGAAAGTGGATTGAAGAGAATGGTATTGAAGATGTTGATATAGATTCGAATTATCAGTTGAATATTGAAGATGCAGATACTATTAAAGACTACAAAACGGTAATTTTTGTAGATGCTACTATCGAGGATATCGATAACTTTAAAATGACCAGAGTGGAAGCATCAGATGCAAGTATTGAGTTTACTATGCATGCTGTTTCTCCTTCATTTGTCCTTGATCTTTGCAAGAAGTTGTATAATAAAACTCCAGACACCTATTTATTGCATATTAAAGGATATGAATGGGATTTTGCTGAAGGCTTAAGCACCTGGGCTGAAAGGAATATGGTGTTTTCATTCTTGTATCTTAAAAGCCTGGTTTTAAACCCGGAGTTAAACCCCGACACTGAAATGGCTCATTTATTTGTTTAACCAACAAGCCTTATATATTACATTTTATTTAAGCATTTGGCCCGAATGAAAGATATGGCTTTGTATTAAAAATCCGGGCAATCAAGTCTTCGCCACTTGGAGGTGGGCGTTCTTTTTTCAGGGCAGGGGAGCTCAAAGCTCATGGAAATTTCATGGCTGCCCCTGGCCCCAAAACGAGCCTGCGAAAAAGTGATATCGTATGAATATCCAATCTTTACGATTCCTTTTTTAATACCGATTAAAGCCATGAGGGCATCATAATTACTGGAAGTTTGCCGAAACCATACCCCGGCAATAAAGTAATCATTTACGTAGTAACCACCTACATTAAACTGTAAGAAGTTTCCCTGCATCTGAAACAGAATATTGGGAGAGAAAAACCTTTTCGGAAAACGGACATTTTCAAGCGGGATCATCATCCCGACATGGGTTGTATATTTTCGTTGGAGAACTGATTTTGGATCATCCAACCATGTTTGGGTAGGTTTATTTATATGGTTTACAGCTACACCTGCATAAAACTGTTTGGTAAATCCCATGATCCCTGCAGAAAAATCAAGAAATGGATTCATTTTATAAAATCCAGGGCCTGGTAACACTTCTTGTGTGGCATAGACAACCCCCTGGCGCGGATGAATCTGATCGCCAAATGTCAGTTTGCTAAAATCAATTGTTTTTTCCTGAATGGCTGCCTGCAAACCTGCTTTGATTGTAAATTTTGGACTTACATTCAGGTGGTAGGAATAAGTAAAACTGCCCATATAAGTCGATAATTCTCCTTCACCTGCCCGGTCGTAAAGTACCTGTAAACCAATTCCCCCGCCAATCCCATCAAAATGCTGGTCATAGCTGGCAGCATAAGTAATAAAATTAGACTGTATGCTAGGCCACTGATTTCGATAATTAGTTATTAGCCTGGGGCATTTGGCTGTTCCTGCAAATGCAGGGTTGAGATACAACGGATTTGCATAAAACTGGGTAAACTCAGGATCCTGGGCTTTTAATGTGGTAAGAGAAAGAAATGAAAGTAAGATGAATGCTGCTCTTTTCATGAGTCAATGAATAATGTGGATACAACGTTAACCCTTCCCATGATCTTATATTCTCAGAGTTTTATTTTATTCATTTAGAAACTCGGGCAATCCAGGGCTCTCCATTTGATTGACGGTGGCCGCTTGTAGGTTTTTAACTCAACGATGATCGATATTTCATGGCTTCCGATAGAACCATGATGAATACTGGATAATGTAATATCGTAGCTATATCCGAATTTCAACTGGTCTTTCTTAATACCAATAAGGGCAATTATCGCATCTGACGTAACCGATGATTGCCTGTACCATATCCCGGAAATAAAAAATTTATTGACATAATATGCACCTAAATTAAACTGCATAAAATAATCTTGTTTTTGGAACATCAGGTTGGGTGAAAAGAAATGCTTGGGGTCGCGTTCGTTATCGAGTGGGATTAACATACCGGTATGAGCTGTAATTTTCATTGGCAGAATACTCTTGGCATTGCCATAAAATGATTGTTCCGGCTCACTGATATGATTTATGGCTACACCGAAATAGAATTTTTTCGAAAATCCTAAAATCCCGGCTGAGAAATCCTGGAAAGGTTCGATTTTATATAAACCTGTTGAAGTAGGCAGAATTTCGTTGGTAGGGTTAATAAATCCCAGCCTTTTGTCGATTTCATCGTACCAGTGGAGCTTACTAAAATCAATTTTTTTCTGGATCAGTGAGGCCTGAAGCCCGAATTTAAGTGCAAATTTACGGCTGACATTGAGGTGATAGGAATACATAAAGCTTCCCATGGTGGTGGCAAGTTCACCTTCACCTGCCTGGTCGTATAATATCTGGAATCCAATGCCTCCGCCAATTCCATCAAAATGTTGGTCGTATGAGGCTGAATATGTTACAAAGTTACCGGGAATAGCTGGCCATTGATTTCTGTAATTCAGGGCAAATCGTGGCCCTTTGGCTGATCCGGCAAAAGCTGGGTTCAGATAGATCGGGTTGGCATAAAACTGTGTGAATTCCGGGTCCTGTGCCTTCAAATCCGAAAATACTGTAAACAATACAACAACAAGTAACAGTTTTCTCATGGGCAAAGATATTTAAAATTTATATTTTATTCCGATATAAGCACCGGGGAAAATTTTCCGTAATCCAATCAAATCGTGCTTTGCAGATGAACCTGCAACAAGGCTGTTTTTCAGGCTTATTCTTAATGTAGGTTGTAAATCAAGCTCCAGTGTTTGGCCAAGTGAATATTTTAATCCTGTGTTGATCATCATACTTACCTTGTAGGTGGGGACATTTTCAAAGGGATTTACTGTAGTAGCCGGAGAGGTATAAGTTGTTTTTATAAAATCAGACACCAGTATCTGATTAACAAAACCTGCTGACAGGTATAATGAAAGAAAATCGGAGATAAGATAATCATAACTACCGGATACAGGGATTTCGATAAAGCTAAGGTCAAAGTCACTAAATTGAGGTATCTCGGAATAAGCCGGATTTGCAATCCCATTGTAATTCACCCTGTATGTTTTTGAAATGTAAAATAAACCCGTACTGAGATGATAGAGCCTTCCAAGTTTCCGTGAAATCTGGATCCCAGGAGAAAGCTGAAACGAACTTTTGTCAATGATATCAAAACCTTCTTCAGATTTTTTTGCGTCAGGTAGGTAATAATCGCTTCCAACGTAAATTCCTATTTCCCAATTAGGATCAATATTGAATTTTTTTCTGTTGTTTTTTATGTTGTTCTCTTTTACCGGGTTTGAATTATCAGGAATGGTTTCCGGATCTGAAATTTTTGCATTTCCCGTATCAATTTTATCGTTGGATTGAAAGTTAACAAGGGGATATCCTGATTCTGTGTTTTCAACAGTAGCTGTTGCCGGTTCAGGGGTTTGATTATTAATGTCATGGGCTGGAAACTGTAAATCCGGTATAATTTCATCATTTGAGTTATGTTTTACTCCAAACGGCTTATTCTGTTTATCTTCATTCAAATAATTATTTGGTTTAGAATAATCCGGGTCGTTATCACTTTCAAATATCTCTTTGATAACTGTTGGTTGCTTAGGTTGAAGATCAGGTTTCTCAATAGCTGGATTTAATTCCTGTTTTATTTGAGTTTCCATTTTCTTTTCAACAGGATTAACTTCAGATATATTTTGTCCTTGATTTATACGGCAATGTTTTACCAGCAAAAATGTTCCTGCTATGATGCTGATTGCAATAGCTGTTGCAAATAGTTTACGATACCTTTTGCTACCGATATTTGATTGTGCCAACATACCGACCATTTTGTCCCAGTTTTTTTCATCATATACAGGAGTGTAATCCCGTATTTTATCATTGATAAATTGATCAATATGTTTTCTATTTGGCATTATTTATCATTTCCTTTAATAATGTTCTGGCTTGGTTTACATGCCAGGCAGAGGTATTAATAGATATATCCAGCATAGTTGCTATTTCATTGTGGGAATATCCTTCAATGGCAAAGAGGTTAAAAACTGCCCTGGTTTTCGGAGGTAATTTCTGGATGAAACCCATAATTTCATCAGCAGAAATCCTGTCAAAATATTCAGGATTGATTAATAAGTCGGATTTTTCAACCTGTATTTTGCTGATCTGGGAGGTAGATTGAGACCTGATGTGGTCAATACATTTGTTAATCATGATTTTTTTTGCCCAACCTTCAAATGAAGCAGTCTCTTTCAGGGATTTCAGGTTTTCAAAAACGGAAAGGAAACCACTGTTTAGTAGCTGTGAGGCTGTTTCGTGATCTGAACTATATCGAAGGCAAATATTCATCATCTTACTGTAAAACCTTTCATAAAGCAACTTTTGGCTAAGCCTGTCACCCTTAAGACATCCTTCAATGATATGCGACAATGGCTTGCTTAATGGTTGATTCATGAAGGTTTATCTTTAAAGACGAATATTCTTATAGTTTTCTTGGGTGCGTTTATTAAATTTCAAAAATAATTGAATTGAACGAACAGTTGAACTTTATTACATATTGTTCAAAAAGTAATATTTGATATTACACAATAATAAATCATATTATGGATTAATTTACTTATTAATAACTTTGTTTAACAAAATATGGTTTGTTTTTTGTGCAAGGAAGAACCCTTTAACTAAAAAATATCGAATGAGAATAAATAATCACCGTCTTACCCTGCTACTTGTTGTACCTCTTTTACTTTTTTCATTCCGAAACGACAACAGTGATAAAAGTAGTGCATTAATGGATGCTGTTATTGAAAGCGTCACTGCCAATCACTATATGGTCCCTCAAATTAATGATAATCTGTCACAGAAGGCATATGGAATGATCCTGAACAGATTAGATAATGGTAAGCGGTTTTTTATTAAACAAGATATTGACCAGTTTGACAAATTCAAATTCAAAATAGATAATCAGATTAATAGTGGGTCCTTTGAATTTTTGGAACAAATAATCAAAGTAATTAATCAACGGATTAATGAGGCTGAGGAATATTATAAAGTGATTTTAAATACACCTTTTAATTATAATGAGGAGGAAAGTTTTGAAACAGATCCGGAAAAACTAAATTGGGCAGAGGGGAAAAAAGAGCTGGAGGAATACTGGAGGAAATCATTAAAATATCAAACGCTTTCCAGGTTGGTTGATAAAATGGAAGCTCAGGAAAAGAAAAAAGAAAATCCGGATTCATCTTTTGTCGAAAAATCATTTGAAGAATTGGAGTCAGCAGCAAGAAAAAGCGTATTAAAAAGTCATAATGACTGGTTCAGGCGTCTGCACCAATTAAAATACGAGGATCATTTAAGCCTTTACGTCAATTCCATTGTTAACGTTTTAGATCCGCATACGGCCTATTATCCACCCAAGCAAAAAGAAGATTTTGATATCCAGATTTCCGGACGATTGGAAGGTATAGGAGCTACCTTGCAGGAAAGCGATGGTTATATCAAGGTAACCAGGATTGTTCCCGGAAGTGCATCGTGGAAACAGGGGGAACTAAAGGCTGGTGACCTGATAACCCAGGTGGCTCAGGATGGGGAGGAACCTGTTGATGTTGTTGGTATGCGATTGGACGATGCAGTGAAAATGATCCGTGGTAAAAAAGGAACAAAAGTCATCCTCACAGTTAAAAAGATTGACGGTGATGTTGTAGACATTCCCATTATCCGTGATGTAGTTATTATTGACGAATCTTATGCAAAATCAGCAATTATTAAAGATAAGAACACCGGTACTAAGGTAGGTTTTATTCATCTTCCCCAGTTTTATGTTGATTTTACCAACACAGGAGGCAGGCGTTGTTCAGTTGATATGGCCAAAGAAGTTCGTAAACTGAAAGAGGAAGATGTTGATGGCATTGTGATTGACCTTCGAGACAACGGAGGAGGGTCGTTGCAAGATGTAGTGGATATAGCAGGATTATTTATTAAAACAGGTCCGGTGGTACAGGTTAAAGGAAGGTGGGGAACACCGTATGTGCTGTCTGACAGGAATCCTGATGTTCAATATGATGGGCCATTGGCTGTTTTGGTTAATGCAAACAGCGCTTCAGCTTCAGAGATTTTTGCTGCTGCTATGCAGGATTATGGAAGAGCCATTATTATTGGAGGAAAAGAAACATTTGGAAAAGGGACTGTTCAGCGATTCTATGAATTGGATCGATATATTCCAGCAGAATATGCAAAATATAAACCTTTTGGCTCAATGAAAATATCCATGCAAAAATTCTACAGGATCAATGGTGCTTCAACACAACTAAAAGGGGTAACCCCGGATATTGTCCTGCCTGACAATTTTAAATATATCGATTATGGTGAAAGGGAACTGGATTATCCTATGCCCTGGAATGAAATTAAACCTTACCCATACTCTAAATGGCAGGCAAGGGTTGATTATTCAGAAATTGTTGATGCAAGCAATGCTCGTGTAATGCAGGATTCAATCTTTACAAAGCTGGATAATAAGGCAAAACAGTTGAAAGTGAATCGTGAAAACTCTGTATTCTCGTTGGAATTAATGAAGTTCAGGAATGAAATGGACCAATGGGAGAAAACCAATAAAAAATATAGCAATATTCAGAAAATCAATAATAATCTTGAGATATCCTCACTCAAGGATGATATAACGGGTATCCGGTCCGACTCGTCAAAAATGGCAAGGATTGATGACTGGCATAAACGATTGCAAAAAGACCATTATGTTTTTGAGGCTGTTAATGTAATGGATGATTTTGTTGAAAAGCTGAGCCGCAAATAGGGTTGGAATCTATTGTTTGATTCTTATAATCAGATAGTCTGCGCTTGCCGCCAGCAGGATACCGGCCAAATATGCCAGCAAATCAGTAGCATGCCACCCAAAACCAATTATCAAGCCCCCCACGTAGTTCTCCCTGATCTTATTTAAGAATGGCGTTTCTATCAGTTGGCTGATTTCCACTAGCAATGATAAAGTAAAAGTGGCTGTCATATTAATGACTATTTTTTGTCGGGCGAAGATTATCCTGATCAGGCAATAGAGTGAAAATGACCACATGGAATCCACCACGTGTGTCGAGAGAGATATGAGATAATTAC
>CAZVAY010000137.1:0-7099 GCA_964625265.1 uncultured Sphingobacteriales bacterium
TTCCCGCCCATGGTTTTATACTCCCTCATTGTCTCTTAAAAAGGACATGGAGCTTTTGTAATATCGGACACAAATTAACGATTTTAAAATTTTGATGTAATTCCTAATTCAATTTGATGATAGATATTAGACAAAAGGCTTTATGACTTTAGGTAAAAAACACTTGCCTGAATAAAAACCTGAGACCGCCAACCTGGCCCAAAACTTTAACTCCGAACTACTCCACCACTTCAACCTGTCCCTTTAAAAAATCATCAGGGTTTTCCCTCTCGCGGATGAGATAGGCTTTCCCATCCATCACCATGACTTCGGCAGGGCGGGGGCGGAGGTTAAAGTTGGAACTCATGGCATAGCCGTAGGCCCCGGCATTGCAAAAAGCCAGGATATCACCCTCATGAATCCGGTTAATTTTTCTGTCCCAGGCGAAGGTGTCAGTCTCGCAAATATTGCCCACAACGGTATAGATACCGGGTGTCCCTTCCGGGTTTGAAATATTTACGATTTCGTGCCATGAATCGTAGAACATAGGACGTATCAGGTGGTTGAACCCTGTGTCGAGGCCTGCAAACACCGTGGCGGTGGTGGTCTTTACCGTATTGACAGAAGCCAGCAGGAAGCCGGATTCAGAAACCAGGAATTTGCCGGGTTCAAATTTTACTTTTAGTTCCTTTCCATATTGATTACAGAACTCCTTAAACCGACTGGAGAATTTTTTCCCGAATTCAGTGACATCAGTATAAACATCGTTGCTATGGTAAGGTACTTTAAAGCCACTCCCGAAGTCAATGTATTTTAATCCGGGAAACTGCATGGCATGTTCAAATAAAATATCTGCTGAGCGAAGGAAAACATCGGGCTCCAGGATGTCGCTGCCGGTATGCATGTGCAGGCCTTCTACGGTCATTTTGTTGGCTTCAACAATGCGCTCCACGTGGCGTAGCTGATGTACGGAAATGCCGAATTTTGAATCAATATGTCCGGTGGAGATTTTTCCGTGTCCGCCTGCCAGGATATGTGGATTGATGCGGATGCACACCGGGACACGGCTGTTGTATTTCAACCCGAATTGTTCAAGTATGCTGATGTTGTCAATATTAATGATGACCCCCAGTTCAACAGCTTCCTCATATTCGCTGAGAGATACGGAATTGGGTGTGAAGATGATCTTTTTTGGATCGTAACCCACATTTATCCCCAGCCTTGCTTCTTCAATAGACACGGTATCAAGGCCTGCACCGAGGTTTCGCAGGTATTTCAGGATATTGATGTTGCTGTTAGCCTTGCAGGCATAATGAATATCCAGGTTAATACCCGAAAAGGAATGGGCCAGTTGGTTATATTTATCGCGTATGCTTTCTGCATGATACAGGTAAAGGGGAGTCCCGAATTCTTTGGCTATGCTGGTAACATCCAGCCCTCCTAAGGAGTATATGCCGGTTTCTATTTTCATTGGGATTATTTTGAGGTCTTGTTGCGCTTGTCCTTCCAAAGTTGGTTAAATGTCCTGGCAGGAAATTTCATGGGTTCTTTGCGTTTATTCCATGTGTTTTTCAGTGCTATCCCGGTTAACGTGTTTCTCAGTCCGCCAGAGCCGCGGTTCATCATTTTCCTGCTGGTCAGGATTTTGGTTGACATACTAAAAGCGAAATTCTCTGTTTTGGATTTCTGGTAATTTTTAATGTAGTGGTTTTTGTTGTACAACAGCAGGTCGTGGATGGGTATTTTAACAGGGCATACATCAGCACAGGCGCCACAAACTGATGTAGCAAAACTTAGGTGCCCGAATTCGTTAAATCCTCGCATAAAAGGTGTTATCACGGCACCGATCGGGCCGTTATAGGCACTGCGGTAAGTATGTCCGCCAATGTTTTTATATACAGGGCAGGCATTCAGGCAGGCCCCGCAACGAATACAGGCAAGTGCTTCCCGTTGTTTGGGCTGTTCCAGTATGTTGGTCCTTCCGTTGTTGATTAGAATGACGTACATCTTTGTGGGACCGTCAATTTCCTGTTGGGTTTTTGGACCGAAAAACAAGGTGTTGTAGGAAGTGATCTTTTGCCCTGTTCCGGCTGTGGACAGCAGGGGGAGAAATAAATGTAGGTCATCAATCGAAGGGAGGATTCTTTCAATGCCGGCCAGTACAATATGTACCTCCGGTAACGAAGTGGACATACGGGCATTGCCTTCATTTTCGGTAACAGAAATTGCACCTTCTCCGGCAATGATAAAGTTAGCGCCTGTTATGCCTGCATCGGCATTGATAAATTTATTCCGCAATACTTTGCGGGCTTCAAGTGTCAGTTGTTCAGGTGTATATTCCAGGGGTGTCCCCAGCTTATCATGAAACAGTTCAGCCACATCTTTCTTTGATTTGTGCATGGCAGGGGTAACAATGTGATAAGGAGGTTCATTATTGAGCTGGACAATGAATTCGCCAAGGTCAGTCTCTACTGGTGTGATGTTGTTCTTTTCCAGGTGTTCATTCAGGTGGATCTCCTCACTGATCATCGATTTTGACTTGACTACCGATTTACAATTGTGCTTATTAAGTAGTTCCAGGATTACAGTAATGGCATCCTGCTCTGTTTCTGCCCAGAAAACCTCTCCGCCACGTTTGGTGAAGTTCAGTTCAAAATCAAGGAGATATTTTTCCAGGTTATTAACCACCTTTCTTTTGACGGCAGCAGCCCTTGAACGGACATGTTCATAATCGGCAAACTGCTTTCTTCCTTCAGGAACCTTGGCATTGTACCTCGATATGTTAAAATTGATCCGTTGCCTGTGCCCAGGGTCAAATGCCTTTTGCTCAGCTAATTTTAAAAAGGAATCGAGGTTCTTCATAATGCAAAGATGGCGATTTTAGTTGAATACGATTTCAAACGGGTTCAAAGGGGGATTTTTTCTATTCGCCTTTGATGCCTTCCGCCTTCGAATTCTGTGTCCAGGTAAGCTGTTAAAATGGCTTTTGCTTCAGAAACAGAAATATACCTGGCCGGCAGGGAAATAATATTGGCATTGTTGTGCTGTTTAGCCAGAGCAGCCAGTTCTGGAATCCAGCAGAGAGCTGCCCGTATTCCCTGGTGCTTGTTGGCAGTCATGGCGGCACCATTGCCTGAGCCACAAATAATAACACCAAAACCAGCCTGGCCTGATTCAACCTCACGCGATACCGGATGAATAAAATCAGGATAATCAACAGATTCTGCGCTGAAAGAGCCAAAATCGTTCACTGAATAACCTTCATTTTCAAGGAACCTGACCAACTCTTGTTTGAGTTCGAACCCGGCATGGTCACAACCAATGGCAATTTTATTTTTGTTCATAATAGCTAATCAATATTAGAAAATACAAAGTTGGGTATTAATTGAATAATGTGGAAATTTGCCCCCTTAAAATTCAAACAATTTTTCCGAGAATCATTAATACAGATTATTCCCATGAAAGATAAAATCCTCGATGCACTGAAAAATGTGATCGATCCCGACCTGAAAAAAAACATTGTTGAACTGGACATGGTAAAGAACATTGAAGTTAAAGACGGTGTTGTCTCATTCGATTTTGTATTAACCACACCTGCCTGTCCTTTAAAGAATGTTTTTATAACCGATTGTACCAATGCTATTCATAAACATGTCGATAAAAACCTGAAAGTTGATATTCGTTTTGGATCAAAAGTAGAAAGCCAGTTGAAGGAGAATAAAGAAATCCTCAAAGGGGTAAAAAATATCATTGCCGTAGCCTCGGGGAAGGGCGGTGTTGGTAAATCCACTGTTTCTGCTAACCTGGCTGTGTCGCTGGCAACGCTTGGCGCTAAGGTTGGCCTGCTTGATGCCGATTTTAACGGGCCTTCTATCCCTACCATGCTGGGTGTTCAAAAAGAAAAGCCTGAGATTATCAAGGAAAATAACCAGGACTGGATCATACCTGTGGAGCGTTTCGATATCAAGATCATGTCTATTGGAATGCTTGTGGCCGAAGACAAGCCCATTGTCTGGCGTGGCCCTATGCTGAGCACAGGCCTCAGGCAACTCATGACTGAATCCAAATGGGGGGAACTCGATTACCTGTTGATTGACCTGCCTCCCGGAACCACTGATATTCATATTTCTCTTTGCCAGGAATTACCATTGTCGGCTGCTGTCATTGTTACCACACCCCAGCAGGTTTCAATCAACGATACCGTTAAAACGATCGAAATGTTCAGGATGGATAAGATCAATATTCCGATTGTGGGTGTAGTGGAAAATATGTCGTACTTTGTTCCGAAAGAACTCCCTGAAAATAAGTATTATATTTTTGGTAAAGGAGGTGGACAATACCTGGCGAAACGCTATAACGTGCCACTGCTCGGCCAGATGCCATTGGTCATGGGCGTTGCCGATTCTGCTGATAAAGGATTGCCTGCCGTATTGGATGATGGACAGCCCATGTTACAGGATATTCTGAAAGAAATTAGCCAGAAACTGGCACAGAATATTTCGATATTAAATTATTAACCTTAACTTGGTTGTATAAAATCAGTGATGAAAAGAGCAATATTCCCCGGTTCATTCGACCCGTTAACCCTCGGACATTATGATATTGTGGAAAGGGCTTCGAGCCTTTTTGATGAGATTATTGTGGGCTTGGGTGTTAATTCTCAAAAGAAAAGGTATTTCCCGGTCGAAGTTAGCCTGAGAATGATTGAAAAGGCTTTCGCACATCTTGACAATGTCCGGGTGACCCAATACGAAGGGCTGACAATTGAATTTTGCAGAAAAAACGAAGCCGGATATATTGTTCGCGGTATCCGCAATGTCAGTGATTTTGAGTACGAACGCTCCCTGGCAGAAGCCAACCGGAAACTATTTCCTAAAATCGAAACCATTTATATTGATTCACGCCCGGAATACCTGCCTATCAGCTCGACCATTGTACGGGATATCCATCGAAATGGCGGTGATATAAGCGCTTTTGTGCCTGGTGCGGTGTTGGATGAGGTGAGAGACTGATTTATTCCTGTAACTAGTGAAACAACAAAAAGTGAGATCTTAGGCTTTTAGATTTTTATTATCCTGATAAAATCTTATAAGTTTGAATTAATACCGATATGTGTTCAATCGTCTCATTTTAGTTCGCTATTGCTCCTGAAAACATATTGAACATCATCGGCATTATATTGAATTTTAGAAAGTAGCATAATCAACATTTTTAACTTCTTAAATATGATATTGCACAGCTGAACGCACCTTGGTATAAGATATTATTTTTAAAGCCGTAGCGTTTTAGTTAGAATAAAAAATACAGGAGATATTAAAAATCCAATCCGAATGACAGGTAAATGATCTTATCGTAAATGGTACCTCCCTCAACACCTTTGGCATAATCAAGTCGTAGGAAATAGCCCATAATCTCACCTCTCAGGCCAACACCATAACCTCCAACAATAGGTTCTCCTACAGTAACTACGGTGATCAGGAAAGGATTTTTTTCAATAATCCGCTTATTGAGCGAATTGTCTTTTGAATAGGGGTTAAAGCCTGTCCATGCCGTGCCGATATCCCCAAAGCCAATAATTTGGAAGTTTTCCCAAAATGCCGATTTCAGCGGTTTGTTGGACAAATATTTAAATACAGGGAACCGTATCTCAGAATTCCAGACTGCGTAAGAATTACCATTCCGGATGTTCTGGGTAAATCCCCTCATATTCACGGCCAACGACTTGTACACGTAGTTGATATCCGGGTCAACCTGGATGTCGGAATTGATTTTGGCGAATAGCCAGTTGTCAACCCCGCCCAGCATAAATACGATTTTAGACCTGCCAAATGAAGAGGAAAAAGCTACCCGGTTTGCCCAGATCAGTTCCTTATGAATTTTAATGTAATTCCTGAAATCAAAACCATACACGGAGAATTGGCTTTTGAAGGTGTTCAGTGACCGGTAGTTTTCGAAATAGGCTTTAAAGCGTGTCCCCTGGAGGATATTTTTCGACAGGCTAAGGGTGTTATCAAAAACATATTCTATTTTACCTCCTGTGAAGCTGGTCACCAGGTCGGGTTCTTTGAGTGTACCTTGTTCGGAAGACAAGGTAATTCGCCTGTCCTGCCTGACAAAAAATTCACCTCTGATTGAGGAATATTCATAAAAGGGATAATTGAGTTGCACCCGGCCCTCATGTGTGAGGTGCTTGACCCGCGTAAAGTCAAGGTCTGTTTTTTCACTACTGCGGTAAAAGATAATTTTTTTATCCAAACGGCTTCTGAGGTTCTCAAACCTGAGCAGATATTCAGCTCCTTGCAGGTTGGCTTGCAACCTGAATCCTCCTGCCATTCTGAAATCCTTAAACACATCGTTGATGCCGGCCATGATAAAGGCATCGGTCGATTTGCTGAACGGTGTAATAGGGAGGGTTCCGTCATAGGGCAAATAAGGTGTCTCGAGGTAGCTGTTGTCGAACTGGCTGACCAGGTAATCGGGAAAAAAATTGATAAAATAACCGCTGGATGAACCGAATTTTGTTCTGAACGACCTGGGTGTGTTTTTCCTTTTTTCGTAAACACTCTCAGGGTTGTACATCAGTTCCCTGAAATAGTCGTTCCGGCTGAAAGAATCCTCCTCATGGTTCAGGATATCCAGGTAGTTGTATTCATTCATAAAATACCAGGGGAAAGTATCCTGTCCGGAGTCCGGATTTTCTTCATTGATGATCACTTTCCGAAAAGCTTTTATTTCTTTATCAATCAGGTTGGGGTTCTTTTCAGACGGGGGGAGCTGTTTGTAGATGTCACTTTCCCGTGTACGGTTAATCTCATGTTTGGCCGGGTTTGCCGGCAAACGGGAAACTGAAAACATGTATTTACCTTCATAATAAAAAAGTGTGGAGATGGATTTACTCCTTTCGTTTACTTCATATTTTTTTATACCATAAGGATAATCTGTCATTCTGAATGAAAATGCTGTATCCTTGTAAATACTCAAGGTGTCAATCCGGAGTACCGGTGCCTGTCGTTTGACAACAAATGTGTCGGGGTAGATCAGTGTATCCCATCGGGTCCATGCCGAATCAGGATATTTAAGTATTGAATCGTAATACGATTTTACCTGGTACTGGATGAGC
>CAZVAY010000138.1:0-7043 GCA_964625265.1 uncultured Sphingobacteriales bacterium
GCATGATATCCGTTCCACGAAACAATTTCTTCGAAGGGTTTTCGGGCTAAGTTGTGCCGTCCGGCATCTACACTTTCATCCGGGTATCCGATAGAAAGAATGACCATGGGTTCTATATGGTCAGGTAGCTGTAACAATTCTTTCAATTTTTCCGGGTCAAAGTTGCATATCCAGCAAGTCCCCAATCCCAGGTCGGTAGCTGCCAGGGTCATATGGTCGGCAGCAATGGCAATATCAATATCGCAATGGTCTTTGGTGTCAAACCTCCGTACCCAGCTTTGGTTATGGTCACCGCATATTACAATGGCAGCTGGTGCTGTCGCAAACCAATCCCGCGGATAGCATTCCACCAGTTTGCCTAAAACTTCCTTTTCATTGATCACAACAAAATGCCAGGGTTGCCG
This sequence comes from uncultured Sphingobacteriales bacterium, assembly GCA_964625265.1. Classification (GTDB taxonomy): domain Bacteria; phylum Bacteroidota; class Bacteroidia; order CAILMK01; family JAAYUY01; genus CAYNBC01. Next base: position 405 of record CAZVAY010000138.1, read on the forward strand.
GTTGGCTGCCGAGGGTGCTATTCGTCCCGTTGCCAGGACTTTTTTTAGCAATTCTTCCGGTACGGGCCTGCTTTTATATTTTCTGACAGAAAACCTGTTTCGGGCCAGTTCATCAAAATTCATAACTGTTTATATTTTTAAGTTCCTGCAGGCAAAATAAAGCTATTTTTGTCGAAACAAAAAATAAATAAAGTTGAAAATTTCAACCCTGTTATTATCTACGCTGGTATTGGTGCAGTTAAGTTGCAAAACGGAAAACAACCCTGTTCAAACAGTGAGTAACCCACAAAAACCTTTTGCAGATGCACACGATTCCCTGGTGACAAGCATAAAGAAAGTATTTAACAGCCCGGAATTCAAAAATGCCTCTTATTCCTTTGTTCTTTTCAATCCGGAAGATTCGTCTACCTGGGTGAGTATCAATCCCGACCTGAACCTCGTTCCTGCTTCTGTCATGAAAGTCATTACCACTGCTGCTGCACTCGAAATTTTAGGTCCTGATTTCAGGTTCGAAACGAAGCTTTATTATACCGGAAATATTGATAATGGTGTGCTACATGGCGATATAATCATACAGGGTGGCGGTGACCCAACCCTGGGCTCCATTAAATTCCATTCAGGAAAGGGCAGGTATAGTTTTCTGAATGACTGGGTCAATGCCGTACGAAAAGCAGGTATAGATTCGCTAACCGGAAATATTATAGCAGATGCGTCCGTATTTGATGAAGAAGGAGTACCCACAGCCTGGCAATGGGAGGATATTGGGGCTTATTACGGCACGGCTGCTTTTGGTATTTCCGTGTTTGACAACCGGTTTTCGCTGAAAGCTGATCCACAAAAGCAGGGTACTTATTCTCCCGGCCTTACACAAACCAGCCCCTATATTCCCGGATTGAGTGTTACGAATAACATCCTTTTTTCTGATGGTGCTTATTACCTAGACATTCTGGGCGCTTATTTTGACAATCACCGTGTTTTGAAAGGTGTTGTCCCTGCAGATTTGAAAGAATTAGAGATAAATGCATCCATTCCCGATCCTCCTTTGCTGGTAGGCCAGTATCTTAAAAAATACCTGGTAAAGGCAGGCGTTGCTGTGGGTGGTAAAGTGATGACCAGCAGGATGATGCATGCCAATGGGGAGATTCCGGAATATGGAAAAGGCATATTGCTTCAGACCACGCTGTCACCTGAACTTGCTGATATCGTCAAGAAAACAAACAAGGAAAGCAACAACCTGTTTGCAGAGCATCTGCTTAAAATGATGGGAGTTAAAAAGAACGGATTGGGCTATGTGGATTCGGGAGTGGCCGCAGTCAATGAACTGTTTCTTGCAGTTCATGCCATTAATGATCCTTTGCTTATTTATGACGGTTGTGGCATCGCAAGAAAAAACCAGCTCAATGCGAGCCAGTTGGTCGGTATAATCAGTTACATGTTGAAATGTGAAAATCAGCAAGTGTTTGTTGAGTCGCTGCCGGTATCGGGTACTGACGGTACCCTGGTGAATTTCTGTAAATCTGATGCCTGTAAAGGCCGGATTCATGCAAAAAGCGGGAGCATGGGCAGTGTAAAAACCTATGCAGGTTATATTTCCCGAAACCAGGATAGCCCGTTGGTATTCGCTGTAATGGTCAATAATTACACGGCAAGTAACAGCAAGGTAAGGAAGAAGCTGGAAGAAATTCTGGAACTTTGTATCCGGGAGGCTGGCTGATCATAGCTTTGCGTTTTTTTAAGGGGTGTAGGAATTTAAACTTTTCAATCGGGCAATTTCAGCCGCTATAATCCGGGATTTAATAACTTTGTTTTTATAAATTGTCATTATGAGTAAAGTTCTGATCACATTTGCCGGGCTACTGGCTTTCATATTTTCCGGCTTTGCACAACAGCAGATCGTTTTTAGCGATAAAACGACAGAAAGTTATCTGCTGAAATATATCACTTCGGACGAGCCAGCCCAAAAAAATATAAACCAGTTGATATCCAAGGTGGCGCTGGCCACCAACAAGCCTGTTTATACATTCAACATTACTTTTTCTGTCAATCGTAAGATTATGGCCGTACAGAAATTCAAAACTGTCAAGGTCACAGTAGATTATTCAGATTTTAAAACAGATAAAGTTTTATATAAAAAATTCGACCTGTCACCTGCTTTTATTCCTGCTTCCATGAGTATTTCGGCCAGTTTAACAAATAACAAAGGAAAGAACCTGGTAGTGTACAATTTTATGAATACCAACGTAGACCCGGAACTGACCAGTTTTAATTTTGATTATACAGATTCGCTCCCGACCCCTGCCTACCGGGTGAAAATAAACAAAACGCAGTTTTTTTACACTGCCGTGAATATTACCTCCCTGAATAACAGGATTGAACTTATTGACGATTATTACAATTTCAACAACCGCATGAGTGAAGGCTTTCGTGAACTGACCGATTATAACGCCCGTAATATTGAAATGATCTGGACTTACCAGACTATGGTTAAACGAAATAACCAACTGATTGATGAAGTAGAATCCTCTGAAATTATAGAAAATCTTGGGCTTGCTACCAACGATCCCCTGTTTTTTGCGACAAAGTTCAAGGATTTCAAGGCCCTGAACGACCAGGTTTCGGGTTCTGTAGAAAATACCATTGCCAACCTGCACCAGATTTATTACAATCGTGGCCTTGAATTCTTTGTTAACGGAGACCTTCGCAGAGCCTACAACCTTTTTAATGAATCCCTGAAAGTAAACCCGTCTTTTTCACCTGCTTTATTTCAAATGGCTAAAATCGACTACCTAACGGGTTATCCCCATGATGCAGCACTCAAACTAACCGACCTTTTCCAGCGACAAAAACCTGACCCCTCCACCAGGGAACTGGCTCTGGAGCTTGCCGGACAGGTCATTGACGCCTTCCTTCAAATAGCTGATACCGCCCTGAATAAGGCTGAATATAACCTTGCTCTGGCAGATATTCAGGATGCAGAGGACTTTTGTTATACCATCAGGGAGTTTGATTGTGCCCGGTTGATGTATGCCTATAAAAAGGAAGCCTATTCGGGAAATTACTATCAAATGCTTTATACTGCACGCTTCAACCTGCACAAGGGAAATACCGACCTCGCTGAAGACTATGTCAACAAGGCCAATAGCTATTACCGTACTTACAATGAGTTTATAGGTGCAAACGACAGCGCCATTGCCTTGATGAAGGAAGTTAAAACCGTACGGTATAAGGGATTGATAAAAACAGGGTTAGCTAATCTTGAGTTGAAGGATTACAGGAAAGCCCTTAAATCCTTTGAGCAAGCTTCACTACTTGAAGACCAGTACAAGCTTACCCCTGATGCTTCCTTATCCACTTATCTTCAGAAAGCAGCAAAGCCTGTGATCCTGGATAACCTTTCACTTATTTCGGAAATGGTGATGGCCAATGACCTGAAAAAAGCCAAAACCGCCTTGATAGAGAACCTCAACCTGGCAAAAAAATACCGGCTTTCGGATGACCCTGCTATTTCGGCTGCTGCCGAAAACATAAAATCATCCATTTTTGAGCAGGAATGTATTAATACCAAATTAGCTGTCAATGACCTGATCAAATCCGGGAATGATCATTTACTAAAAAAAGAATTTCTGGAGGCCGATAAAGATTACCGGGAAGCCATCACTTTATCTGATGACAATGTACTGTGCGAAATTGCTGTGGACGATATCCGGAATACTGTTGAGCAGATAGTCCCGGCTGTTACTTATCAACAGGGCATTGAGGATTGCCATGCCGATATCAGCAGGAGAAAATATGCAGATGCCCTGAACCAGTATTTGCTTGCCGGAAAACAGTATGAGCACGACAGTGTAGCGCTGTTTGACCTTATACATATACCTTTGCTTGATTTCACTTTAAAGCAAAACGAAGGGTTCCTGGCCTTTATGGCAGGTTACTTTACGAGGAATGTTTTTTACGATGATGCCCTGATTGTTTTATCAGAATTAAAGAGCAGGTGCGGGAAGACCAGATGTTCGAAAGAAGAAAAAACTGAGTTGGGTGCAGCCCTGGCCATCAGGGACTATAAAAACGAACCCTCTGCCAATCCCAAACTGAAAGTACTAGATTATACCAAAGGCGATAAATGGTACAAGCAACTGAAAAAAAGTTACCTCAAAACCTGGAAGAAAACAGTGAAGGCGCAATAGCCTGTTTATGCTGAAAATGATGGTGGGACAATAATACTCAATCAACCACTAACCAGTTCTCAGGTCAGTATCAGGTATTATCTGAGCCTCCAATCATTTTTGCCATTACAAATATTCTCCAATGCCTCATTGTATTCTGTTACCACATTTCGCACTACATCACCGGCAGGAAGAATCTCATCAATAATTCCCGATACCTGTCCGATTTCCCATTCACCTTCATCAGGCTCGCCTTCAAACATGCCTTTTTTTGCCCTGCCTGTACCCAGTTTTTCGCGAAGTTCCTCCACTGAAGCCCCACGGAGTTGCATATCCCTGATTTCATGATAAAACTTATTCCTGATCAACCTGACCGGGACTACCTGTTTTAGTGTCAGGTCGGTATCGCCATCCTTTGCTTTCAGGATAGCATCCTTAAAATTAGGATGGGCCGATGACTCTTTGGTTGCAGCAAACCTGCTACCCATTTGTACCCCATCAGCACCCAGTACCCTGGCAGCCAGCATAGCCCTTCCGGTTGCAATTCCACCGGCTGCAATCAGGGGGAGGCCGGTCACTTTTCTAACCTGTGGGATTAGCGCCATTGTAGTGGTTTCCTCCAAACCATTATGCCCACCGGCTTCGAAACCTTCAGCCACAATAGCATCCACACCGGCTTCATTGCATTTCCGGGCAAACTTAGTATTGGCAACTACATGAACGACTATGATACCCTGTTCATGCAGGTATGAAGTCCATTTCTTTGGGCTTCCGGCTGAAGTAAACACAATTTTCACCCCTTCCTCAATAATAACCCGGATATGATCGTCTGTCTGCGGGTAGATCAGGGGTACGTTAACCCCAAAAGGTTTGTCGGTAGCTGCTTTGCACTTTTGAATATGTGTCCGCAACACATAGGGGTACATGCTTCCCGAACCGATCAGTCCGAGCCCTCCGGCATTGCTCACGGCAGAAGCCAGTTCCCAGCCACTGCACCAGATCATGCCACCCTGGATAATGGGATAGCGGATACCTAAAAGTTCTGTTAAAACTGTCATGGTACTATTTGAAAGTTAAACATTTTCTATTCTGATCCTTATTTGCCTTTATAATCTTTCACCCCGGCCTTAATTTCTACATTCAGATAATTTTGTGCAGGAGGGATGGGACAAGAATATTGGTGGTTGTAGGCACAGTAGGGGTTGTAGGCATAGTTAAAGTCTATTTCAATGGTTTCACCATCGGGAATGGTGGCTTCGAGGTAACGGCCTCCATGGTAAGAGCTAACACCATTTGTCTTGTCTTTAAAAGGGATAAAAAGATAATCTTTGTATTCGGGGATCTTTAATAGTTCCTGGTTCTGAAAAATATCCAGTTTGAGTTCCTTCCCGTCAAGTTTAAAGTAGGCTTCCCCGAATTTTTTATACAAAGGCCTTCTTTCGGTCGTGGTTTCCATACCAAATGTATCTTCATACGGTGTGGCTACAAATTCTGCCACAATATGGTATTTGTCATCAATAGAGAAAAATTCAATGCCTTCAAATTCCTGAAGGCCTTCTTCTGTCAGGGGAGAAGATTCCGGATAGGCAAATTCCTGGTCCATTTGGTCCTGCCACCGGGTTATTTCAGCCACATATTCCGGGTCGGGTTTATGCCGGCATGAAACGAGCAGAATGGCCAGAACGCTATAGGTTATAATTTTATTCATACGCAATATTTAAAAGTAATCTTCCACAATTTTAATAAATCCGGCAGCAATTTCCTTTTCATTATATTTTTCAGAAATCAACTGATAACTGTTTTGAGCTACCGTTTTATTTTCCTTTGGGTTGTTTTTAATCTCAATGATTTTTGAAGCAATGCTTTCAGGGTCATTGTTACAGGTGAAAATATCTAAACCCGGAGTGAATACTTCCCTGATACCGGGCGTATCTCTGGTCAGGGTACTTTTGCACATGGCGGCATATTCATACACCTTGTTGGGTATCACAATTTCCGCCTTGATTGAATCACCGAAAATGCCAAGGCAAAGGTCAAAACCATTCAAATACTGGCGAAGCTTTTCAGTCCCGGTCCAGCCAACAAATTCAATATTTTGAATATTAAATTGATTACAAAGCCTTTTAAACTCCGTTTCATCGTGGCCGGTGCCGATAAAAACAAAACGTAATCCTTGTTCTGTTTTCAGAAGGTTTAAGGCCCGTGCTACCTGCTGCATGCCATGGAGTGGTATATAGCCTCCCACATAACCCACCGTAAAAGTGTCTTGTTTCTTATTGCTTTCAGGGTTTTCTTCCGGGTAGAACAACTGAGTATCGGCTCCGATAGGTAACACCTTGATTTTAGGTTCAGGAATACCGAAAGTGTCCATAAAATATTTTTTATGAGCCTGGGTGTCTGCCAGCACAAGGTCGGCACGCCTCATTGAACGTTTATCCCTGATCCGGTTGCGTAAGGCGCCCCATGAATAGCGGGG
>CAZVAY010000139.1:0-7039 GCA_964625265.1 uncultured Sphingobacteriales bacterium
TTACAGTGCCTATGCCCGTGCAGGATACAACCAGGTGAGTGTTTTTTTCAAATATCAGCTTAGCCCGTTTTTTAAAGGCAACTCAGGATTTTCCGAACTTCCACCCTTCTCGGCCGGAGTAGATGTTGGATTTTTTTAATAATTAAGTATGAGTAAGATCAGGTTACTGAAAGCAAGCCCGCTGTACAATGTTTTTACCTATAAAATTTATGCAGACAATCCGGGCCTGGAATTAAAAAGCTACAACGAGCAGTTCAGGGTTTTAATGGATGCCTGTTTCTGGGAAGCCGACTTTTGGAGTAAAAACCTGAATAAAACAGGAAAGTATGAAGCCGTGGATGTGCTGGTCAATGCGCCAGCCTTGCAAAAACAATGGGCCAAAGAGAACAATGCCCCCTATTCAGCTGCGAACTGGATACAGGATATTCTCGAAGCACAAATTGCCGAATTCAAACCCGATATATTTTTCGCACAGGATTTTCCTGATATTGATGCAGGTTTCAAGCACAGGTTAAAAAAGAAATATCCCTTCCTGAAAATTATCCTCGCCTGGGACGGTATAGCCCACCGAAACCCGGAAAAATTTGGGGGCAGCGACATTGTGATGACCCCTGCCGAATTTATTACCCAGGCTTACACCGATGCAGGAGTCGAAGCTTTTACCCTGCCTTTCGGATTTGAAAAATCCTTGCTCGACAAAATTGAACAGGGCCGCAATAAATATCCTGTTTCCTTTGTCGGAGGAATCAGCCTTTTTAAAAATGCACATTACACCCGGCTCGAAGTCCTTAGGCAGGTGAACCGTGCCATGCCGGTCGATTTGTTCCTGTCCGGCCTGGGCGGGTGGAAAATGTTCCTCGTATCAGCTTACCAGACTTTTACGCAGGGACGTTTCAGTGACTTTTTCAAGGCCATGAGCCTGGAAAGCAAAAACAAAGGTTCCCTGTTTGGCCTCGAAATGTACCAGGCTTTGGCAGACAGTAAAATTACCCTGAATATTCATATTGACCGGGCCGGAGAACATGCAGCCAATATCAGGCTGTTTGAAGCTACAGGGGCCGGTACCTGCCTCCTCACCGACTGGAAAGAAAACCTGTCGCAATTTTTTGAACCTGGGAAGGAAGTGGTCACTTTTAAAACTCCCGAAGAATGTGTTGAAAAAGCCAAATGGCTGCTGGAACATGAAACTGAAAGAAAAACCATTGCCGCTGCCGGACAAAAAAGAACCCTGGAACAATATAGTTTTGAAAAACGGATGGCGGTGTTTGCAGAAAAAATGGAGGCTTTTTTAGCCGCTCGTTTTTAGATTCTCGTATTCTGAATGGAGGGTGATTCCGGAAGGGATGATTTGAATGAAACTATCATTTGTAACCTTAAATCTGCAAGTTAAAAATTTCTTTTACATTTGCATGATTTTTTGACTCATTATGGACGACCCCCAACAACAAGACTCTGAATACCCTGCGCCTAAGCTCAGTATAATCACAGTTGTTTTCAACAGTGCCAATGTGCTGGAAAAAACCATTAACAGTGTATTGAACTTTGATTATCCCAATTACGAATATATCATTATTGATGGAGGCTCAGATGATGGTTCCCTGGATATCATCCATTCCTATCACTCTGAAATTACCCATTGGATCACCGAACCCGACCAGGGCCTTTACGATGCTATGAACAAAGGGATTGGAATGGCAACAGGCGAATATCTTTGGTTCCTGAATGCTGGTGATGAAATAGCCTATCCTTCCGGGCTTGACAAACTGCTGGCAGGCAGGCCGGATATTGTTTACAGCGATACCATTGTAATTGATGATGAAGGTATTGAAATCGGCATGCTCAGCAAGCTTACCCATAACAATGCCCCTGACAACCTGGATTGGGAGATGATGGACAAAGGCATGGTAGTCTGTCACCAGTCATTTATTGTCTCAAAGGATATTGCACCCACTTTCAACTTGAAATTCCGCTTCAGCTCGGATATCGACTGGGTGATCCGCTGCCTTAAAAATGCCCATGACATCAGGCGCAGTGAACGACCTCTTTCCAAATTCATGCGTGGCGGCCTGTCCAAGCAGCATCTCCGTGCTTCCATGAAGGAGAGGTACCTGATATTACAATATCATTATGGCGTTTTCCGGAATTTGCGGAACCACTTCTTTATGGGGCTTCGCTACCTGCTTACAGGCCGGAAAAGCAAACTGAATATTTAACGGCAGAGGTTAAACATTTCCCATTATTAGCATACAAAAAAGACAGAAACCTTTGGAGTTCCTGCCTTGATTTATCAAACGGTAACGCAGAATTACATTCCGTACATGTCGATTATTTCCTGTTTGGAACGGCCAAGAATGTCGTATTTCTTTCCAACCTGAATAAAAGCATCCAGGGCTTTCTCGAGATGGTGCATTTCGTGGCCTGCCGATATCTGCGTCCTGATCCTGGCCTGTGCAGCGGGTACTACAGGGAAAAAGAACCCGATAGCATAAACACCCAATCCGTAAAGATCACGGGAAATGTCCTGGGCAAGCTTGGCATTAAACAACATAACCGGTACTATGGGGGTGTCTCCATCTTTTAACACAAAGCCTGCTTCCTCTAATCCCTTCCGCCAGAATTCGGTATTCTTTTCAAGTTTGTCCCTGCGTTCCGTACTTTCTGACAGGATTTCCAAAACCCTTAACACACCTGAAACCACCACCGGTGCAATCGTATTGGAAAACAAATAGGGCCTTGCTTTCTGACGGCACATTTCAACAATTTCCTTGCGTCCGGAAACACATCCTCCTGAGGCACCTCCCAGCGCTTTACCAAAAGTAGTGGTGATAATATCAATCTCACCCATGACTCCGTATTTCTCGTGTGTACCCCTTCCGGTTTTGCCAATAAACCCCGTAGAGTGTGAGTCGTCAACAAAAAGCATGGCGTCATACTTCTTACAAAGTTCAACCATCTGATCGAGTTTGGCGGTATCGCCATCCATGCTGAACACACCATCAGTGATCACTACTTTCATCCTTTTGTCAGCATGAAGTTGCAATTTCTTTTCAAGGTGGTCCATGTTGGAGTGCTTGAAAGTATCATGTATGGCTGGTGACAGCCTCATACCGTCAATGATGGAAGCATGAACCAGCCTGTCGGAGATCATCACATCCTGATCGGTCAGGATGGCTTCGAAAACACCTCCATTGGCGTCCATGCAGGATGGAAATAAAATAGTATCCTCTGTTCCCAGAAACTCAGTCACTTTCTCTTCCAGTTCCTTGTGAATATCCTGAGTACCACAGATAAACCTGACGGATGACATGCCGTAACCACGGTGGTCAAGTCCTTCATGTGCCGCTTTGATCACCTCGGGGTGGCTCGATAAGCCCAGGTAGTTGTTTGCACACATGTTGATCACTTTCTTTAAGCCTGATCCGACAGGAAATTCGACTTCAATGTCAGCAGCCTGTGTTGAGTTAATAAATCTTTCTTCCTTGAACAATCCCTGGTCTTTTATTCCATCCAGTGTTTCAAGGTAAATATTGCGAATCTGATCTGAATAAGCCATTGTATTATTCTCCTCTTAAATGATGATTAAAATAAGAAAGTCCCTAAAGGTGGAATACTATTTCTGGTCGAGATATCTCTTCACCAATTCGGCAATACTTTCAACGGTGTCAAATGCTTCCGGTGTTGCTTCCTCGTCATTAATATTGATCTTGTACCTGACTTCCAGAAATCTTTTAAGAGAAACCATTGAAAACGAATCAACAATTCCACCTGAGATCAGGGATGAGTCATAAGTCAGTTCATCATCCTCATCATCGAGGTATTCATCAGTTACGTACTCTAAAATTACATCTTTTACATCTTCCATTTTATTTGAATATTAAAGTTTTAACAAATTATTTACTGTTTAAATTCCAATGAAAATTAACTAATTTTCTTTATAAATCATTAATCATCTTCCAAAGTTGAAGTATCACCAATCTCTTCCCCCCATTCCTGTGCATGGAGCAATCTACGCATGATCTTCCCACTTCTTGTTTTGGGCAATTTATCCATGTATTCAATTTCCTGCGGCATAGCCAGGGGCGATAGTTTTTTCCTGATAAAGTTCATGATCTTCAGTTCAAGTTCTTCTGATTGTTCATATCCGGGCTTGAGGGTAACAAAAGCTTTGACCACTTCCATATTGACCTCATCAGGTTTTGAAACTACTGCCGACTCGGCCACGGCTTCATGTTCCAGCAAGGCCGATTCCACTTCGAACGGGCTTACCAGGTGACCACCCGTATTGATCACGTCATCATCCCGGCCAATAAACCAGAAATAACCGTCCTTGTCAATGGTGGAACGGTCACCGGGAATGTACCAGCCATTTTTGAATTTTGATTTATAGGTTTCTTCATTGTTCCAGTACATACGCATCATGGCAGGCCAGCCGGGCTTAAAGGCAATCAGTCCTGGTTTGTTGGTTTCCGTAATTTCTTCATAGGTTTCAGTATCGATGATAGCTCCGGTAATGCCGGGGAAGGTTTTACCCATGGAACCCGGTTTCACTTTCATGCCCGGATAATTACCGATCATGATACTACCTGTTTCGGTTTGCCAGTAGGTATCGTAAAAGGGTTTGCCAAAAACTTTTTCCGACCATACAACAGCTTCTGCATTCAGAGGCTCTCCGACACTGGCGAGATGACGCAACGAACTCAGATCATATTTTTTAATAATTTCATCTCCGGCTTTCATCAACGACCGGATTGCAGTAGGTGCCGAATACCACATGGTAATTTTATGTTTTTCAATAAATTCATACCAGGGTTCTGCACCAAATCCAGCATCCATGACACATTGTGTTACACCCAGGCTCCAGGGGCCAATAATTCCGTAGGAGGTTCCTGTTACCCATCCCGGGTCAGCCGTACACCAGTAAATGTCATCTTCGCACAGGTCAAGGGCCCACTTGGTGGTCAGGTACTGGGATATCAGCGAATAGTGAACATGCTTAACACCCTTTGGCTGACCGGTTGTGCCGGAAGTATAATGCAGCAGCGAAGGCGATTCGGCAACCGTTGGGTGAATATCGAATTCCTCCACGGCAGGAGATCCATCCATATTGAAGGCAACCTCTTTTTCTTTCAGCGGCTTCCTGCCATCATCATCGACAACGATAATATGCCTCATATAGGGCATCTGATCCAAAATTTTTCTGACTTTGCTCACATGCTTTTTTTGTGTGATAATAGCAGAGGTTTCAGCATTGGAAAGCCTGACAAAAAGGGATTCCTCACCAAAAGCCGAGAACAAAGGCTGTGCGATAGCGCCTATTTTTAAAATCCCGAGAAGGCCAATGTAAAGTTCCGGCACTTTGTCCATGAACAAACAAACTCTCTCCCCGGGTTGGAGACCAAGTTCGCGTAAAAACTTTCCGATAACATTGCTCCGCACCCTGACGTCATTAAAGGTATATTTTTTAGTCTGCCCGCCATGGCCTTCCCAAATCAATGCTGTTTTGTTCCCCAGGCCTTTTTCACAAATTCTGTCGGAACAGTACCAACCAATGTTGATATTGTCTCCGGGTTTGTATTCCAGTTCCTTTTCGGCAATTGACCAATCAAAATCTTTCACTCTTTCATCGTATAACCCAATGTTCGACATAGTTTTAATTTTATTAAATTTCAATGATTACAATGGCATTGGCTAACTCCTCGAGATGGGAGATAGACAATTGAATATTTTTAAATTTATTTTTTTTAGCTAATTCGGCAGCCTTGCCCAGGAGCTTCAATACCGGTTTCCCCAGTTTGTTCGACCTGACTTCGGCATCGGTAAATTTGAGGCCGTTCCGCCAACCCGTTCCCATGGCTTTCAGAAAAGCTTCTTTGGCTGCATAACGTGCTGCAAAATGCATGTAGGGATTTGCTTTTGCCCGGCAGTAATCAATTTCATAGGGAGTGAAAACTTTTTCCATTAACCCGTTATCGCGCTGTAATTCTTTTTCCATCCGCTTCACATCCATCATATCCGTCCCGACACCAAAAATCATCTAAATAGCTTTAAGTTTTTTACCCACTTTAATAAATTTCTCAATGGCAAATCCGATATTTTCCAGCGAATGTGCAGCACTGACCTGTACCCTTATCCTGGCCTGGCCGATGGGTACTACGGGAAATGAGAATCCTATGACGTAAATACCTTCTTCGAGCAAGGCATCGGCAAACTCTTTGGCCACCAGTGCATCATTTTCCAAATGGCCCAGCATCACGGGAACAATGGGATGTGTTCCTTCTACAATCCTGAAACCTGCGTCTTTCATTCCCTGCCTGAAAAACCTGGTGTTTTGCTCAAGCTTGTCTCTCAATTCCGTTGAGTCCGATATAAGGTTCAGAATACTCAGGGTTGCCCCTGCTATAGCAGGTGCCAGCGAATTGGAAAACAAATACGGCCTTGACCTTTGGCGCAACAACTCAATGATCTCTTTTCTGCCTGAGATACAACCGCCTGAAGCCCCGCCCAGGGCTTTTCCGAAAGTGGTTGTTATGATGTCAACCTTATCCATTGCATGGCAGTATTCATGGCTGCCGCGGCCTGTTTTACCCACAAAGCCTGTTGCATGTGAATCGTCCACCATGACCAGGGCATCATATTGACCGGCCAGGTCACAGATCTTGTCAACCTGTGCGATAATACCATCCATGGAAAAAACGCCATCCGTAACAATGAGCCTGAATCGTGCATCTGAAGCTTCCTTCAGTTTGGCTTCCAGGTCTGCAAGGTCGTTGTTTTTGTACCTGTATTTCCTGGCTTTGCACAGCCTGACCCCATCAATGATAGAGGCATGGTTCAGTGCATCGCTTATGATGGCATCTTCTTCGGAAAGGAGAGGTTCAAATACACCACCGTTGGCATCAAAAGCGGATGAGTACAAAATGGTATCTTCCATACCCAGAAATTGGGACAGTTTGGCCTCCAGATCCCTATGGACCAGTTGAGTGCCACAGATAAACCTGACAGATGCCATTCCATAGCCCCATTTGAAAAAGGCAAGATT
>CAZVAY010000140.1:0-7005 GCA_964625265.1 uncultured Sphingobacteriales bacterium
TATTTCATCTTCACAACTGCCTCCTGAAACAGAAACTAAAGCGTAAACATTTCCAGGTTTTTCTATCTGCAATGTTTTGATTTCCCAATCCGAAAAAGCCGGGACAAGGATGGCCACTTTCAGTCATGTAATAGCCTTAACCCCCTGGTTCGCTGGACAAAAATTAACATTTTAATTTTGTACAGTAAATTAGTAATACTATGAGTTGACAGACAAGAATCAAGATACTTTTTATATAAAACATATAACACTTATTCACAAGTCTTTCCGGGCTTTGTGTATAAATACGGCTCTCCAGTTTTTCAAATAGCCGGATATTGCCACATGAATTTATTAATTCTATGGTTTGTTAATAATCTTTTAAATCAATAATCATTAAAATCAACTAATTATGAGAAAGATTCTTTTACTATTTGCCATGACGGCATTACTAGTAAGCACGGGGCAAAAAACCTTTGCCCAATTGGATGATGAAGAGTACAATTACGTAACAATGGACTTGCGCGGGATACTCAACCTGACCATGACTACTGATCCACAGGTTGACTTCACGTTCAAGACGATCCAGGAGTACGAACTCGGCATCACCCGCTTCAACACTACTCTCCTCGAAGTGGATGCCACACTGGCATGGGACTTATTTGTTTACGCCAGTTCAGACAGTTGGACACAGGTTGAGTCCTATACTACAAATGGGAACTCTTATCTACCGGCTGAAATTCTGGAGATGAAATCTTCAATTACCTCATCTGCCCCGGTAAACATTAATGCATTTTCCTCCCTGAAAGGGCTGACCAACTCAACTGTTGCAGGTGGTGTTCCCACAGCCGCCACTCAGTTTCTGGCAGGTGAATTTGGAAAAGCAACAGGTGCAGGTTCGGCATTTGCTCCGGGTACTGCTGCAAAAAATCCCACAACCAACAAGTTTCGTATTGATATGCGCATTAAACCCAGCATTCCTGCAACATTTCCAAACTCTACCGTATTGCTGACAGCAAACGGCAACAACATTGCCTTTGCCCAGGCCGGCTATTACTATCTTGAAGTAGTCTATTCTCTGGTCGAAGACCTGTAATCAGAAAAAAGCGGGGCTGTAGTATTGGTACCACAGCCTCACTTTTACGCTCAATCCGGTAAAAAATGGGGCATACATCTGATTTCAGAAAGTATTTTATTAGTGTTTTATTCATCGCCTGTCTTACAGGTAATTATCCTTTATACGGGCAGTCAGTAAGTTTTGCGCTGAAAACTTCACCCAACCTGGAATTTATCTTTAATACGGTCGATAAATATGAGACAGGCATTATCAGGGCCAATGCAGTTACCCTGAATATTGAAGCTGTCGGCACTCAATGGGATTTGTACGTGGGTACTACCACCACCACACCCGGTAAATGGGATGTGGTATCAACCTATGCATCTACAGGTACACTGCCTACCGTGGACATGGTTGAGCTTCAGTTCCGAAATGCTTCCAACACATCACAGGTAAGCGGATTTTTCAGCCTGACCGATATTTCAACTCCCACTTACATCATTGGCAGCGCTGTCAACCCCGATCCTGCAACCAACTGCCCCAACAACGGCACCAACACAGCAGGTTCTTACATTGGTTCGCCCCAATGCTACAAATTTAATGTTGATATGCGCATCAAACCCGGACTTAGTTTCAGACCCGGACTTTATACTTTAAGAGTCGATTATGTGATCATTCAGGACTTGTGAGAAATATTAATAAAATATGGCTTGTATGTGTGTTGTCAATGACAACATATATCCTTTCTGCACAAGAAAATCACAATGGCATTTCGGCTTCATTTCTCAAAACATCCACGACACAAACCACTTCAGGAGTTGCCTCCAATGTACTTAAGGTAGTAAACCACACATCAAAAACTCAGGAAATTATTATCAGCATAGGCAAACCTGGTGAAAGATGGGGAATTATCGGAGATGACATCCGTGGGATCAGGCTGTTAGCAGAAGACTCTATGTTTATTCCGGTTAGGATCATCCCTGACAAGCAAGCTACAGGCAACACCAATTATTTTATTTCTGCCCTGCTGAGCATTAACAACACCCAGGTAGGTTATGCCAACTGGATGTTGATGATTGAAAAAAAATCGGAGTGGAATGCCTTATTACCACTTAAGAAAGTCTATTTCCCTGTAGGAAGCGACACGACAGTATTCAGCCTCCAGGTAAAAAACCAGGGCAATGCAGAAGAAAACCTGGTCCTTACATTATCCTCCGATCCTAATATAATTGTAGCAGACACTACAACCGGCCTTGAGACCGGCCAAAAAATATTTTCGTTACCTCCTTCTTCCAGCACGACATTTATATTTTTTGCTATCAAAAAACCAAAAGATAAAAACCTGACACAAACAGAAAATGAAGAATTAAAAAGCAAAAAATTCAGTATCAAATTAAAAATTAAAAACCAGAAATCTGGCAATGCCAATGCAGGGTACTGGACAGGAAACCTGGATGTTTTTGATGTTCCCCAGGAACTCAAGGCTTTCGAAAACGGTTATAATTCCATACCACTGAATATTGAATTCAATGCATTTGACCTGATGAGCCCCAACTCCTACTCCACGCTCGACCTTTACGGCAACACAAAACTTCCCGGACAACGTATGCTGGCCTACTACGTTCAAACACCTTTTACCAGTAACTACATTAATCCACGCACCTACCTCGGGCAATATCATTTTCTGAGTTACGAATCGGATAAACTGCTAATCGGGCTGGGTAGTGTCAACTCCGGCAGGCCCGGCAGCACCCTGAGTGGCATAGGTGGCATGGCCGGATACAGGATGAACGATCATTATTTTTCAGCGCTTGGTGTCCGTAGTCCTTACCTGTTCAACAACTACCAATCCTGGGGTTATGCCTTCAATTACCGCTATCAGCACAACAACCTTTACGCTGACAATTATTTCCAGCATAAAAATGAAATCCTTAACAAGGTCAGGTCGGATATTGGTAACACTATCCTGGGTTTTCAACCCAACAGGAACCATAGTTTAAGGTTTGGCCTGGGGTACAGCCTCGAAAATCATTACTGGAATCCGGCCAACGAATTAAACCTGCCCGGGTATTATTACTCCGCCCTGTATTCAGGCCAGTTTAAAAAACTCCAACTTAGCCTGGTCAACTATTACGGTTCAAAAAATTACTCGGAATTCAGAGGAATATTTTCATTGTCGATGAATGCCATCTACCGTTTTAACGAGACAAAAAACCTAACATTCGGTGCGACCCACATCGAAAATAACCCGGAGATGTATACAAAAGGACAAAAGCAAAACTATAGTTTTTACTCCAGGAGAGACCTGTTCAGCCTGAAATATTCCATCCTGACCGAAGAGTATAACCTTTCATTCAATCCTTTTGTGGAATATTACGATTACCAGCAACTCAGGACATTGAATAAATCCGTTGCCTTTGACTTTCATCAGCGTAACACTTCACAATTCAAATTCTATTCAACGGTAGTGGCCGGATACATGAAAGCTATGGATTACGACATCCCGGACTTTTTTGTTGCCAATATCAAGACAACTGTCAGGTACAACAGGCTGACTGCCAATCTCAGGTATTATTACGGCCCGTTTTTCACCCGTGAACAACTGGATTTCATAGAAACAAAAATATACCCCCAACGCCTGTTCCTGTCAGCATATTACGATTGGTGGTTCAACAACGGAAAATGCCTGCTGACATTTAATACTGACTACAATTACAGTTCGAGGTATAAGCGTGGATTGTGGTCAACAAGGCCGGAGTTCTTTTATTATATGAAACACAAATTCAGACTGTCGGCCTATGCCCGCTATATCCTGTTTTCTGAAAATGAAGATGGTCAATTGATCAGCCAATTATCGGAAGAACCTGCCGGCAGGACGGTTACCGGCCATTTTGAAGTGGGTTTTGGAATCAAGAAAGAAATTGGTATCCCCTTGTCATTCAAAAAATACAAAGACCTGAAAATAATTGTTTTCAAAGACCTGAACGGCAATGGCAAGCAGGATCTTTCCGAGCCCGGTATCAGGGATATTTTAATCACCGTTCAAAAAATTGATTCCAACACCATTGACCTTAATGATGAATTGACGATTGACCATTCTTCCAACAAACTTGAGCTTGTTACTAACAAAAAGGGCATGGTGATATTCAACAATATGCCAGGTGGGGATTACAAAATACAGACTCTGCCACTTAGTTCGCAGGGCGGTTGGTTTGACGGCAAAAAAATGTCCACTGTCCTTGACCATGATAAGACCATGCTCATTCCACTGACCAAAGGAGTAAAGATTGAAGGCAGCCTGTTCATAGAGCGCGAAAAGTACTCTCATTTTGGCGACAGGCTGAATGTGGCCGGTATCCGGGTGACCGCAATTGACTCAACAGGTAAGACATACAGTTCGCTGACTGATATGTCCGGCACTTTCTCCATGTTCGTTCCGGGTGGCAGGTACATCATTTCAGTCAATGAAGCAGCACTGGGAGACAGGTTTAAATTCAACCAAAACAATGTACCTGTCAGCCTGAGGGGTGATATAGACAACTATTCCCTGTCTTTTTACATCGTAGAAAAAACAAGGAAACTGGAAGTGAAAAAATTTGATTCGAAAGGGAACCTGATAACAAGTCCACAAAACAGTACAGAACCTGTAAAAGAGGAGAAATCAGGATACATTAAAAACAGTTTCAAAACAAATAACCAGGCTTCTGTAAAGCCGGATAAGGATATCTTCACTATTTCACCTACCGATAAGATGGATGAAACAAGGATTGATGATAAAATTACAAGAATAGAGAACAAGCTGGAAAATATAGAGCAGTCGGTTGGGAATATAGAGGAGCAGATATCCAATCCTGAAGGGAAACGGAATGTGTTTAACGGATTTAAACCCAACGAGCGCTCCATCCTGAACACCGACCATAAAATAGGCCCGGCAGGCTCCATCATAACCAGGAATATTAGCGAAATCCCGGGAGACAAACTGAGTACGATTAAAAGTGACGAGTTTTATATTATTCTTGGTTCATTCAAAAACGCCAACAATGCCATTGATGCAGTTACTCAGTTTGGTGAAAACGGTTTTACCACTGTAATCATTTACAACGACATCAGGGACTGGTATTATGTATGCCTCGACACCTATTTCTCATACCGTGAAGCAATCAATAAATTCAACCAGTTGAAGCGGAAAGGTGTCAACAACTGGATCTATTTCCAGGCACAGGAAGAAAAAATTAACCAATACAAACGATAAAATTTCAACAATGATGAGAACCTGTTTTTTTTCAATTATCTTTTTACTGGCTGGCGTTGCTACCATGAGCCAGAGTGTTTCCGTTTCACCTTCAAGGCTTTATTTCACAACTGCCATTGGGGAATTTCAATCACAGTCTGTTACTGTAACCAACAACTCCAGTAGCCCTCAATCCTTCCAGATATCTTTTGCAGATTTCGAGGCGAAAGGCAACAAAGGTAAAAGTACACTCATGGATCAGGGAGAAAGCGTACATTCCTGTTCAGGATGGCTGAGCGCCTCCCCTGCCTTTTTCACCATCGCTGCAGGTAAAAGCCAAAAAGTAGATATTTTGATGCAGGTACCCAACCTGCCCGAAGCCAACAAGGTAAAATGGGCTGTGATGAATGTAAAAATGGCCCACGAACGTAAAGCACCTGATGAAAAAGATGAAAACACCGTTGGGTTCGGTATTGTACAGACATTTCAATTTATTGTCCATATTTTCCAGACACCGCCATCTGTCACTTTTAAGAATGCGGAGATTATTTCGTTCCGTGAATCAACGGTTGACAGTGATACAGCCAGGAAAGTGGTTTTGGGGGTTCGAAACACCGGGGATGCCATCCTGGATTGTGCTTCGTACCTGGAACTGACCAACCTGCTGAACGGGGAAACCAAAAGGCTGGATATAAAAGCCTTTACCGTATTACCCGGAGGAGAACGCGAGATCAACTTTATTTTGCCCAACGACCTTAAAAAGGGATCTTATTCCGTTCTGGGTGTGGTTGATTATGGATCAAAAGAAAAAGTGGAAGCTGCAGAACTTGATCTGACAGTTCCCTAAAGATACCTCCTTTTTTACCGAGACTTGAAAGCCCCGTTGATTCCCAGTCGCGGGGCTTTTGTTATGAAATATGGCAAACCTGAATGAAAAATTCTGCCTCAGGAATAGCTCACAATCCTGATACAATAAGCCAAAATCACCTGTAACCAAATTACTCATTTCATTAAGTAAAAACGAGTCGGCTACTCCCTAATTATACCACTAATTTCCCTGTATATTTCACCAATTAAGTTTAACATGTTAGTTTTGTATAAATTTTTGTTTCACACAGCTGCACAAGTATGAAAAAATTTCCACTGCACTGGCAGATATTGATTGCACTGGTCCTCGCTATTGTTGTAGGAATTCTATTTCCAACCAAATATAAAATCACTGAAAAAACAGTATTGAAACTCAGGAATATCAATGTTCCGGTAGATGTTACCGAGCAATTGAAAACCCTGGAAGGACAGGTTTATAATACCCGTCTCGATTTTGTCAACCACCTGAAATCCCTACCCGATTACAGTAAAATCAAACCATACCAGGCAAAGATTTTCAAGCACGCCTACCTTAACAAAGAAATTGAATACGTTAGCTGGATGGGCGACCTGTTTTTGCGCGCATTAAAAATGCTGATCCTGCCATTGATATTGAGTTCCATCATTTCTGCGGTAACTAATATTGGCACCGGTGAAAAACTGGGGCGCTTGGGGTTAAAGACCATTACCTATTATGTATCTACAAGTACACTGGCTATAGTAACCGGGCTTTTCCTGGTCAATCTGGTAAAACCCGGTGTCGGTGCCGACAGGTTTTTTGCCCAGGAAGTGGAGGGCATGCTTGTAACCGAAAATTCCCTTGGGCAAACCCTGATGGAAATTGTTCCTACCAATATTTTTGAAGCCCTGG
>CAZVAY010000141.1:0-6998 GCA_964625265.1 uncultured Sphingobacteriales bacterium
TTATCCCCGTAGTATTTATTGGCCATATCAACAATATCCTGTTTACTGATCTGCAGGTACCTGGATACATCGCTTACATACCGGTTGACATCCTGCCCGCTGCCAAATGCTTCCGCCACCAATAACGCTTTACTCATTAAATCCTCCAGGCTTCTTTGCCTTTCCACGTACAACTGTTTTTTAGCTGCCTCTAATACAGTGGTGTCAAATTCACCTGCTTTTAGTTTGCTGATCTCATCCATCACCAGTTTTTCAGCTTCTTCCGGTTTCTGTCCGGCAATTTTAGGGACAATCAAAAACACCTCGCCACCCAGATCATTGTACGGCAGGGGCATGGCCATAGCTGCAAGCAGTTTGTTGTCGAGCATCAGCTTGTCGAGCAAACCCGTTTGAGAGGAGTTCGACAATATCTCGTTACAGACAGCCAGTGGTATTTCATCCTTATGGCCCTGAGGTACTGTCCTGAACCCAAGTAACACCAGTTTGATCGGGCTAAGTTTTTTTTCAAAATATTCACGCCCCTGAAAGGGTTCTTCCCTGAATTGGGGACGCTCAGGCAAAGTACCGCTACGCCACCGTCCAAATTTTTCAATAATAAGCGGTTTGACCTTTTCCGGATCAAAATTTCCGGCAAGGATCAGCGCCATATTATTGGCTACGTACCAGGTCTGAAAAAACTTAAACATCTTGGTCAGGGAAGGGTTTTTCAGGTGTTCAATCGTGCCGATCAAGGGTTGCTGACCGTAGGGATGATTTTTGAAAAACTGCTTTTGATACTCTTCGAGTAACGCAAACTGGAACATATCCGCATATTGGTTCTTTTCTTCATAAACCACTTCAAGCTCGGCCTGGAATGAGCGGAACACCGGATGCATAAACCTGTGGCTGTACAGTTCAATCCATTTTTCTACCTGGTTGGGTGGAAAGGCATTGTAAAACATGGTTACATCCGGGCCTGTCCCGGCATTCAGGTAATGCCCGCCCATGCCTTTGATTATATTACTCAATTCATTGGGGATGGCATATTCATTGGCTTTTACCGATTCTTCATTGATGGCATTTTGGATTTCCTGCCTTCGTTCGGGATCAGAGGTATTTCCCAGCGAATCATAGAGGGCAAATATTTTATCAATATAGGGCTTCTCGGCCTGCCAGTTGGTGGTTCCAATCTCTTCGGTACCCTTAAACAGCATATGCTCCATATAATGCGCCAGGCCGGTAGCGGTGGCCGGATCATCTTTTCCCCCCGCTTTGGTGATCACAACGCCAAACATTTCGTCATACAGAGTGTCGGGAACCAAATAAACCATCAGGCCGTTTTCAAGTTTGAATTCTTCCACATTCAAACTGATGTTTTTAAAATTCTGGGCCTGCGAAAGGCTTGCTAATACAAGGCACAGGCATGTTACAAATATTCTCCTAAGCATATTGTTTGGTTTTAATGGCAATCAAAAAAAAGATTCATGTCCAAAAGTAAACATTCCCTGTGAATGACACAACAAGGGATTGAAATGTCAGGATTGGAACAGCTAAGACGGGGACTTAAAGACTTTCGTAGGCACAAACCCCGTAGGTATTTCGTATATTGAATTGAAAACCTGCTATTATTATTGGCTTTGTGGCTTGAAATAAATCTGATAAAACCTGCGGGGTTTTGCTGATCTTTTCCAAAGTTTGGAACTTTGGAAAAGTTTTAACTGTCCTGGCTTTATGATGCGCTTAGCGTTTCAATTCTTGAATCAATATCATTGATTCGTTTCATGCCATCTTTCAAATCACTAAATGTCTTTGGGCTGACATTGGTAAATTGGCTTTTTAAATCTTCAAACAAGTCTTTGTAATAAGCTATTCCGTCTTTCAGGTTTTTTGAAAAGTTTACAAAATACTTCTCTTGTTTTTTTGTCATTGAAGATTTGCTTTCTTCAACCTTTTCTTTGAGGTAATCAATATAAATAGCTAATTCTTTAATAAACATATTAGGGCGATCTGCCCTTGTCATCATATTAGTTCTGCCATAAATGTGATTAACGATATCGTTTAAACGCATCGCTTTAGAGAAATATGCAATATTGGGCCCCGGACAAACGGAAACTCCTGTTCCCTCCTCTTTTGTATCTAAATTATGAGCAAGTAAAGCCGATGTGCCCAAACCAACACATATGCAAGACTTTTCAACTATATTATCATACTTAATTCGGTAATTTTTAAGGGATAATTCAGTAGCATCTATTTCTTCAATTTTCTTTTTTTGATATGTTTGGCTGGCTGTACATAAACCTCTACCTGTAAACTCACTATTTAAGGCTGCAAATCTTTTTTGACATCTGCTCCCTGGCTTTCCTTCTGTTATATGAGACTGCTTTTCAATATCCTTCGTATTTCCTTTTAAACTGCTAAACGGAATTCCCAATGGTGAAATATTACTGAGGTAAACATCTTTTTCCTCCGCTTTTCTTAGCTGCTCCCTTGTCTCCTCATCAACCGTTGTGGCCTCGGGTACCAACAAAAATGGAGATCCCCAACCCACGGAATCCAACTCGTAGTGATTGATTAAAAATGTATGTTCTTCGGCTGTTCCTACTCCACCCTGCGCTGTTATTTTTACGGGCAATCCTTTTGCCGGAAATTTACGGCCTTTTTCTTCAAGGGCTCTTTTATATATTTCAAGTATGGACTGGATTAAATCAGCCCTGTTATCTCTGAATTTAGCCAATATTGGCCCCAATAAATATCCATCGGTAGCAAAAGCATGGCCTCCACAATTTAAACCAGACTCTATTCGATATTCTGAGACCCATAAACCTTTTTTTGCCAGGAATTTCCCTTGAATTAAAGCAGATTTATAATCGCTTACTTTAAGCACAATTTTCTTTTTGAGACTCCCATTTTCATCCGGATAAAAATCTTCGAACTGCTCCATATAACTGTATAAATGCGGATTTAATCCTGCCGAAAGAATAATTGAAGATTTAAGATTGCTTTTTGCAAAACCGCGTAATGCTGCGTGAGCATCGTTATATTCAGCAGGGAGCTTAACACCTTTATTATAATTGTCTTTGTCAACTTTGGTCATTATATTGGCATCGATACTTCCCCTTGAAAGATTATCGTTGAACCATGCCTTAATTTCATCTAAATTAAAATACTTTGATGTTTTGTTCAAAAACTCCTGCTTTAATTCTGAACAATCCGGCAGCATATTAAAATACTCTTTTATGCCATTCGATTTATCAGCAACCGCATTTTTAAAATCTTCAAACTTTTTTTCAGCAATTTCATTCATCATATTTAAGTACGATGTAATTCTTTCTGCTCTAAAATCAAGAGATTTTTCAGTTATGGCTATGTAGGGTAGCTGATATTGGGCACAATACATCTTTCTCAGTTTTTCTAAGATGATATCATCAACTAAAGAAATAACGGAGTCGATACCCAAATGTGCAACCTTTACAGGTGTATCAATGGTATATCCAATTCCCATTACAGGTATATGAAAGGAATGCTGTTTTATCATCATGCAAGTTTGGCTTTTGTCTTTATTAACCAAGCTTGCTTTATACAAATATTTAATTGGAAGCGAGTTCAGTTAAGTCGCAAAGGTATTGATTATTATTCGATTTACAGTGCCCTGCATTTCCCCCAAAAGGGATTAAAAAGACATCTTTACTTTCTAACTTTTCCAAAGTTTAAAACTTTGGAAAAGTTTCGTTTGTCTCTTGATTTTTAGCTCATCGCTCAGAACGCATAGCACAAATCTACTATTCGTTATAAAAAATAAGTCCTTCAATCAAGGCAACCTGGTATCGCATGAAAAAGTATATCAACTTTTTACACAACCTGTTAAAATAAAATTATGAATTAAGTAATATTATACCTTAAATTTAGCGTGTTTTTGAAAAATGAAAATTTTATCAATCGGTTAGGAAATAAGAACTTACAGCCACAATCCGTAATAAATATTGCTTATGAAGCTAACTGTTAACAGAAAGAAAGCCCGTTTTTACCCGGATATGAAACGCGTGATCACCCGGTATTTTATGCCCGGCATTGACAGGGCTCCCACTATTATCCAGAAAGTACTGGAATTATCGGAAAGCGAAGCCAACACAGCCCTGTCGCAGGTACTTAGAGAATTTTCTGTGAGGCACCGTAACATCAGCAAGGTGTTCGAGGCTCATTACGACAAGGTAAAACACTTTATTGTAAAGTTAGGCTATAAGCCGGAAGAGATTTCGAATTACAAAAAACTGCTGATCGGATCTTATTTTACTCATGAGTATTCTGTTGAATCTGCTGCTTTGTTCAATCCATCTGTTGTGGAACATCCCGATCAATCTTACCTCAAAGATGGGCAGAAACGCATTATCGTAAGCTTTAGGGCAACAGGAGAAGGACATGTATCATCCATTGTTTTCAGGCAGGGGATTATTGATGAACACAACGAAATCCAGTTTTGCCCTATGGGCACCCTGATCGAACAACCTGAAATTGCCCAGCGGCACGAATATGATAAAAAAATATTCCAGCGAAAGGCCATTGAAGACGGTTTGAATGTTCAGGTTGTCAATGAAGTAATGAACGACCTGGGTGAAAAATTCCTTTATTATGAACTTAAAAACCTGATAAGCGACCTAAAGGAACAGAGCAAAATGACAGCTGAAAAGGAGGCAGCCCTCAATCACCTGCTGTCGCGTGCCGATTCACAGTATGATATCAATTTTTCGCTTGATACCGACATTAGCGAGCGGGTTATATTCCCATTTACCCAAATGGAAAGCAGGGGAATTGAAGATGCCCGCTTTGTCAGATTTATTGATGAAGATGGGGAAGTCACCTATTTTGCCACCTATACCGCATATGACGGGTTTTCCATTGCCCCGCAATTATTAAAAACCAAGGATTTTTATCATTTTGATATCAGCCCGATCCATGGAAAAGGCGCAGTGAACAAGAATTTTGCCTTGTTCCCGCGGAAAATAAAAGGGAAATATGCCATGATCAACAGGCTGGACGGTATCAACAACTTCATCATGTATTCGGAAAACCTGACTGTCTGGAATAATGTTGAAAAGCTACAGGAACCCAAATTCCCCTGGGAATTCATTCAAATGGGCAACTGTGGATCACCTATTGAAACCGAAGACGGCTGGTTGCTTATCATGCATGGTGTTGGCCCGATGAGAAAATATGTCATCAGCGCCTCCTTGTTCGACAAATATGACCCGACCAAGGAAATCGGCAGGTTGAACGAACCCCTGATTATGCCCGAAGCCGATGAAAGAGAGGGTTACGTGCCTAATGTGGTTTATTCCTGCGGGTCCATTATCCACAACGGGGAACTGTTTATACCCTATGCCATTAGTGACTACGCCAGTACCTTTGCCACCGTCAACCTCAAAGACCTTATTAAAACGCTGAAAACACCTTACTAAAAGCTATTCCCCCAGGATCTTTTTATAGACTTCAAGGTAGCCGTCAAGCATTTTATCCATACTGAATTTTTGTTCTGCATAGCTTCGGCAATAAGCGGGGGCTATCTGGTTCAACTGCGCTACTTTTTCAGCAGCTTCATCCACATTGGTTACCAGGAAACCCGTTTTTCCCTCTTCAATCAACTCTGGCATGGAGCCACGGTTAAAAGCAATGACCGGTGTTCCGCAAAACATGGCCTCGGCTACGCTTAGTCCGAAGGGTTCATCAAACAGGATGGGATGAAGTAAAGCCTTTGCATTCCCCAACACCCTGTCACGGTGCAGGGAACCCAGGTTGCCAACAAAAGAAATAAACTTGTTGTCTATTTCAGGTTCAATTTTCTCCTTGAAATATTGCTTATCCTGAATAATTCCGGCTATCAGCAAACGCATATTGAGCTTACGTGCAATCTGAATACTTTCCAGGGCACCCTTTTCAGGATGAATACGTCCGAAAAACAGCAGGTAATCGAGTTTTTCATTTTGCAAGTTAAATTCTTCCGTATTGATTCCATTGTAAACGTTGGCGATATAATCCAGTTCAGGGCTTCGGTCAGAATTACTAATGGAAACATAATGACACTGATCGTTGTATTTTTTGTAAACAGGGATAATTTTGGGTGATGAAAACCCGTGGATGGTTGTTACCATGGGGGTATTTATCAAGCTGGAATAAGTCAGCGGCAGGAAATCGAAATGATTGTGAATGATATCGAAATCAGTAGCTTTTTCCATCAGATTGCTGATATGCAGGCATTCACTGACTTTAGCATCTGATTCCGGATCTTCCGCATAGGGTTTTTCCACTATCCATTCCAGTTTCCCTTTGGTTTTAGAATTGGAAGTTGCAAAGAGGGTTACATCATACCCGCGTTTCACCAGGCCTTCGGCCAGGTTCGAGGCAACAAGCTCCCAGGGGCCATAACCTTCAGGCGGTGTCCGCCAGGCTACAGGAGATAAAATAGCGATTTTCATAGACATTTATTAAACAGCAGACCTTGAATCATGAAGGCACAAATCTACCAATTCTTCTATATTGGCAGTGCCTACGTTCATTACCTTGTCAGCGCCACCCCAGTAAATCTTAACAGTTCCGTCTTCTTCAGGCACTGCTCCGCAGGTAAACACCACATTATGGACATAGCCTGTAATTTCCCATTCCGTTTCGGGTTGTAATATCCACTTGTCCCCTACGCCAATAATTTTTGACGGATCTTTCAGGTCATGCAGGGCTACACCCAGGCGATACACACTGCCATCCATAGTTGGGAAAACGCCATGATAAATATTCAGCCAGCCACGGGATGTTTTTATCGGTGGCGCCCCCGGCCCGATCTTCATTTCGTCCCAGTGATATTGCACGGGTTTCATGATCAGCTTTGAATTACCCCAGTAAATAAGGTCGGGTGAATAGGATATCCAAACCGACCAGGGACTGATCTCGGAATGACGCCTGTCCAGGCGGGCGTACAATCCATTAAACTTTTCAGGAAAAATAAACGTGTTCCGGGAATCAGCTTCCGTGCT
>CAZVAY010000142.1:0-6981 GCA_964625265.1 uncultured Sphingobacteriales bacterium
TTTATCCCAAAGACAATACTCCCGGCTGTACAGCAGAGGCCTGTAATCTTCGTGACAACTATGATCATTTAAGAGAAGAAGGATATGAAATTGTCGGAGTCAGTCCCGACCCTGAAGCGTCACACATAAAGTTTATTGATAAATATGAACTCCCGTTTACCTTGCTGGCAGATACTGACAAGAAAATATTAAAAGCCTACGGTGCCTGGGGGCCGAAAAAACTCTATGGGCGTGTTTTCGATGGTGTTTTGCGGAAAACCTTTGTGATTGACAAAAACGGTGTTATTGAGAAAATCATTGACAAAGTCAGAACCAAAGATCACAGTGCACAAATCCTTTGAGATTATTTTTTCAGCATGACATAAGCCCTGAAAAATGTCCTTTTATTGTTCTGGTTCATACCAAGGAAAAAAGTGGATTTTGTGATCTCCATTTTGGATCCGTTTAATGCCCCCTTAATATCATTGTCGGTATGCCTGTAAATCCTGCCTTGCTCTGAGGCCTGTGTTGACTGAACAGAATCTATATTATCCACCACATCATCAATAACGGTAAAACTCAGGCTGCCACCGGGTTTTAGGATACGGGAACATTCCTGTAAAACCGGAGCCAGGTTATCAAAGAAATGAAAAACCCCACAGGAAGTAACATGGTGATAACTTTCATCATCAAATGGTAATGGATCATGGATGTCGTGAAAAACAAGGTCGGAAGCAAATTTTTTCTGTTCACAAACCAATAGCATATCAGGGGAGTTGTCCAGTCCGACAATATCCAGCCCGGCCAGGTAATAAGGCATGGCAGATAGCCCACTGCCTATTCCCAGGTCAAGGAGTTTTTCCCCTTCGCTAATGTATTCAAACACCAACCCGAAGAGCATCTCAGGCCCGTACCAATCGTACATTTTAGCCTGTAGGTCATAATCTTTGGAAAAATTGAAATCTTCGGGCATAGTTTAATTTACTTTAAAATGAATAATCAATTGACAATGACCAGGTGCCAACAGATATTCCTTCAAACCTGTAAACACCTTTGTCGTTCAATTGTGCTTCAAAAATAACAGTTCCTTCCGGATTTGTAAGCCTGGCAACAAATTCTGCCTGGTTTTCTTTTTCTTTTAATACAGTTCTTCCTGTAATGGTTTCATTTTCCTTTTCCACCTGAATGTTTGGTATCTCAAGAGTGTACATTCCGGTTTGCAAACCGGTAATTTCAAAATCACCGGTTTCACCTGTTTTGGTTTTATGAACTATTTCCCCTCCCGGGACTTTTTTCAAAATAACGTCTACATCTTTAATCGGTTTTTTGCCAACAGCAATCTTTCCGGAAAGCGTATAGGCAGCAATTGCAAATGCGGTAAAAGCCAGGGTAATAAGAATAAGTGAGATCAATTTTTTCATGGTCATTTTTTTATCAGTGATAGAATGGCAATTATACATGGCAAGTAAATTTATACATTAACCAAAACTTACCCAAAAGTACAATTTAAAATCTATAATACAAAAATAGCATACTCATTTCAAAAAATATTTGCAGAAATGCACATTCAGGTAATTGAAGTTTCCTGGTTAAGCCTTTTTGAGGGTAAACCCGAACGTGGTTCCAACCCCGGGTGTGCTGCGTATATGAATCCTCTCACCGTGTGCTTCCAAAATATGTTTGACAATGGCGAGGCCAAGGCCGCTCCCGCCACTTTTTCGTGACCTTGCTTTATCGACACGGTAAAATCTCTCAAACAGGTGGGGTATATCTTCCTTTTCAATACCAATCCCGTTGTCACTGACTTCAATGAGGACCTGTTCATACATATCGTACAGGCCAATGGATGTTTTACCTCCCGGTTTTCCGTATTTGATTGAATTGCTGATCAGGTTTTGAATAACCTGGTGGATCTTATCCTTGTCGCCAAGAACCTGTCTGCTTATACGACAGCCTTCTTTGATATCGATAGTGATCTCTCTTTCGGCAGCCATAAGCTCAGCCAGTTCAATCTCCTTTAAAACCAGTTCATAGATATCAAAAGGGATGATTTTTAAAGGAACTTCGCCTGATTCAAGCCGGGTAATGATCTCCAGGTCATGGATAATATTGGATAAATGGTCCAGGTTGTCAACGGCTTTCTGCAGGTAAGGTTCATTGATGTTTTCATCCTGTAACCCACCATCAAGAAGGGTGTGCAGATAACCCTGTATATTAAATATGGGTGTTTTTAATTCATGAGAAACATTCGTCAGGAAATCCCGCCTGTATTCACCCATCTGGCGGAGGGTTTCCACTTCTTCTTTTTTGGCTTTAGCCCAGTCAGTTACTTCCAGGTTTATTTCATTGAACATATCCTGGTTTAGCTTGAGGGGAAGTTTGTTTTTTTTATCCGGAGATTTCAGGTCGTGAATCAGTTTGTAAATAAGTTTGATCCTTCTGTTGATAAATTTTTCGATGCTGTACCTGAATGTGATAACCATGATGGAAAACGAAAGAACAAACAGGATGATCAGGTACAACCACGTTCCGGCACCGGTGGTGTAAACTGCCCAACCCACCAAAGTTATGATGATAGCTGATAGCAATGCTGTTAGCAATATGACCTGAAGAGGTGTGTAGTTCTTCATGCTGAATTACCGGGTATTTCAAATTTGTAGCCTATTCCCTTGACCGTTACAATATATTGGTTACCAATTTTTTCTCTGAGCTTCCTGATATGTACGTCAATAGTCCTGTCACCAACAATGACATCTGTTCCCCACACTTTATTCAGGATATGTTCACGGCCGAAAACATGGCCGGGTTTTGATGCCAGAAGGTACAAAAGTTCAAATTCTTTTCGCGGCATGGAAATTTCCAGCCCTTCCTTTATAACCAGGTACCTGTCACGGTCGAGTGTAATAGTACCGGCCCTGAGTGTTGCCGGGCTGTTCAATTTGGCAGACCTTCTGAGGAGAGATTTGATTTTACTGATAAGCAGCCTGGGCTTGATAGGTTTGACAATATAATCATCAGCACCGGTTTCAAATCCTGCAATTTGTGAGTAATCTTCGGATCGCGCAGTTAAAAACGCTATCAGGCAATCATTGAGTTTAGGGATTTTCCGAATAGCTGAAGTGGCCTCAATTCCGTCCATGACAGGCATCATTACATCCATCAGGATCAGGTCGGGAATATGTTTTTCTGCCATCTCAATAGCTTCTTTACCCTGGGTGGCAGAATACACCCTGAATCCTTCACCGATGAGGTTGTAGGTCAGAAATTCAATGATATCGGGGTCGTCATCAACCAGCAATATCTTGATCCCGTTCAGGTTGTTCTGCATAGTGTATACTTTTGCATTATTGAACAGCGAAGTTATTTATTTGGGAATAAAATAATGTGTGGAATAAGATTAATAAATTGTTAACATGAAAATTCCTGGTTTTTTCATACAAAATATTGACGATTGAAGATCAGGATTATATAAAATGTTTCCTGAATTGGGCGTTTTGTTTTTCAATGTCAGGGTTTATCCCGGCAATAATTGAAATTCAATTATTTCGTCAGCCCTTTAGGTAATTAATTCATTTTTATGCATTAATCAGGTTAATTTTATTCCGCACTACCTGTTTTCCCCGACTTCTCCTCTTTCTATTTTGGTTCTTCAATACGCTTGTTTCTCCAGAATGCCAAAATGGCAACCACAACGATGACTCCCAGTGTATAATAAACAAAAGAGGGGACAGGTACAGGGTCACCACTTGCGTAGGAGTGCAGCCCTGATAAATAATAGTTGACCCCAAAGTAGGTCATCAGTACAGTACCGTAGCCGATCAGCGAGGCAAAGTTAAAGGCAAATATCCCTTTAAGCCCGGGTATCATCCTCATGTGTACAATGAAGGAATATGCCAGAACGGTTACAAGCGCCCAGGTTTCTTTAGGGTCCCAGCCCCAATAGCGGCCCCATGATTCATTGGCCCATACACCTCCAAGGAAAGTCCCGACTGTGAGCAGGAACAAACCTATTTCAAGGGTGGTTTCATTGATATACGAAAACTCTCTGATGGTCAGGCTCAGCCGTTCATTGTTTTTCCTGGTTTTCATGATCATTAATACAAGGCTGAAAAATCCAAGCAGGGCTCCCAGGGCAAGGAAACCATAGCTTGAGGTAATGATAGCCACATGGATGATCAGCCAGTATGATTTCAATACAGGCACCAGGTTGGTGATCTCGGGATCGAGCCAGTTGAGGTGCGCAACGGAGAGGATCAGGGAAGCCAGAAGGGAGGTTGATGTAAGGGTAATAGGAGATTTGAATGAAAATACAATCCCTGCCAGTATTGTTGCCCAGGCAATAAATACAAGGGATTCGAAGGCATCACTCCAGGGTGCATGGCCTGATATATACCAACGGAGTCCCAACCCGGCCGTGTGCATGACAAATAATAAAATGACAAACACAGAAGCGATGATAGTGATCCATTTTATTTTCATTTTGGGTGCCAGGATGTTGATAAAGGCAAGTACCAATAATATGAAACCTATTAACCCATAGTAGTTAGTGAGTTTGTTGAAGATATTCCACTGGTTGTATTTGATCTCCATATTGGCTTTCGATGGTGATGGAATAACATCAGCCCCGTATTTATCCTGGAATGTTTTTAGCCCGGCCAGTAATTGGTCAGCCTGGGTATAGTCGCCAGTTTCGTTTCCTTTTACAACGGCACCTAAAAAATCATGTAAGAAAGAAGAAACAAAAACTGAATCATCACCATTGAAATTTCCTTTCAATTCAGCCATTCCAGCCCAATTGGAGTTGGAGTGCCCGGGTATTGGAAAAATCCGGAGAAAAGACCCTGTATAGATCATGTAGCAAATATTTACACGTTCGTCAACAGCCATAACATCTTTATCGAATTTGCTCCTTTGGGACGGTTCTTTGGCGTAGGCAGACTGAACAAGATTGCCGATTTTATAAACATTGTTTTGCGCGGAAAAGTCAACCAACTGGTTAAATGAAGCATATTTCCCTGTTACTCCAATGGTTTCTTTCAATGCTTTATGCGAAACCTTGATCATGGGTACATCCTGCCATTCGGTGGGGTTTGTCATCATCTCAATAAACACCTGTGTTGGCGTTAGTCCGTTAAAAGACGTTTTCCGGCTAATTTTCCGAAGAACCTCTGAACTAAAGGAACCAAGCGGCTTGATACGCCCGCCCTGGTCCTGGATTAACATACCGGTTTCAATTTTTTGAGCAAAATCAGGTGAAATAGCTTTATCAAATACAGCTGTATTTCCCTGTGCATGAGCTCCAAAACCAAAAATGGATACGAATATGATCGTTGACAACATGCCAATCCTTTTCTTTCTGACCGTTGTACTTTCCGAAAGGATTTTGTGGAACCTGCTTCTTCGGTTAAACAGGGTAAGGATCATGCCGAGAGCCATCAGGAAATACCCGATGTAAGTTACCATTGTACCCCATGCATCATGGTTGACTGAAAAAATCGTCCCCATTTCATCCTGGTCATAAGAAGACTGAAAAAATCGGTAACCCCGGTAATTCAGGACGTGGTTCATAAAAATGCGATAAGGCTTTTCCAGGTTCTTTTCCTTATCGATAAGAACAACTTCGCTGGCAAAGGAAGAAGGGCTGTTTGAACCCGGATACCGTTCCAGTTGAAAATCTATGAGCCTGATAGAAAAGGGTAGATCGTAATTTACTGAGCCGTAAGCCAGATCAACCGCGACCCCGTTAATTTCAGCTGTGGTATGCTGGCCTACCATTCCTTGTTTACCAATTACATTGACAGTTTTCGTTTCATCACCGGATTTAAGTTCAATGACCAATGCATCCGGATGAGAAGTGCTTTTAATTTCACCACTTGAAACCATATTGACAACACCATGCTCAATCACCTGGCTCAGTACAAACTGGGTTTTACCGGAGGCATAAAGTACACTTAATTCGAACGGCACCAGTGAATCTTTCGCTATTGTCCCGCTTTCATTCTCAGCCATTCGCATGTAAGATATTTCTTTGGATGTCTGGGCATAAAGACTATCATTTTTCCGAAGGATATTAAGGTCATTATCAAAATTACCTGTATTGAACCCAATACTAAATCCCCTGAAATCCCTGGAATCATTCTCCTTGATATAAACATCTTTCCTTTGCATTCCGTCAAATATGGCAATTTGCAAATAGGCAGGTTCATCACTTTCCGGTTTGTTGGTGATCTGCTCCATAGCGGAGGGAATATACTCTTTCAGGTTTGCGCTGACCGTATTATCACCCACACGAAGGCTCTTACTGAACCAGTTCTTTTTTATTGGGCTAAGAAGAAGTTTTTTACTCGTGAAGGCTGATTGATCTTCCTGTGTGGCTGTCATTTCAAAATAAGCATTATCTGAAGTAATATAATTGGAAAAACTTCCTTCCCTGATGCTCATATGCCCTTCATAACTGATATACCTTGTTATTGCTGATCCAAGAAAGATCACCAAAAAGGAAAAATGAAACAGGAACTGGGGAAGTTTCTCTCTCTTATAAAGTTTCCTGGTAAAAATGGATCCGGTAAGGTTAACAGCAAGTAAAAGGAGAACAAATTCAAACCATTTGGCATTATAAACAACTGCTTTGGAACCAACAGGGCCAAAATCGTTTTCGATAAAAGTTGCTGCACCAATGGCTACGGCAAAAACCAGCAAAAGAATGCCGGTGAATTGCATAGAAAATAAGAAATTCTTTATGGCTTTCATAGTAATATCATTTTGCGGGCAAAAGTAATAAAACAGAAGCCTTTTAAACTGAAAAATTCTGAATTATTCACATAAATTACTAACGATTGAAAATCTGGATTATATAATGTGGTTCATGAATTGGACGCGTGATTTTCAATGTCAGGGTTCACACTGGCAAATAATTGAAATTCGATTATTTTATTTGCTCATTGGGTGAATAATTCATTTTTATGAATTTTGATGCTTGACAACTTATAATATTTCCGAAGT
>CAZVAY010000143.1:0-6975 GCA_964625265.1 uncultured Sphingobacteriales bacterium
GGTTGATTCCGGCTATTTCCGAAACACTTGTTTCCGGCCTTTACCAGGTTGTGTATGCTTCACGCATTTTAGGTAAAGGAGCGCTCAAAGGCGGCATGCCCTGGTATAAGTATTTGGCCAACCGGCTGCTGACCCTGTTCCAGAATATTCTTATCAATCAAAAACTATCCGAATACCACACCGGTTACAGAGCTTTTACGGCTGAAGTTTTAAAAAGTATAAACTACAGTAACAATTCTGATGATTTTGTTTTTGACAACCAGATCACGGCCCAGATTTTCTATGCCGGTTTTGAAATTGCCGAAATCACCTGCCCGACAAAATACTTTGATGACGCTTCATCCATCAATATCAGGCGCAGCGCTGTTTACGGGTTGGGTGTCATGTGGGTTTCCATCCAGTACTTCCTGCAGAAAACCCGATTAGCACGATTCAGGATATTTGAGAAAGAAACTGAATAACCCCACTATCATTGATAAAGTTTGACAGAAACCAGTGTTTCTTCAAACAGCTTGTAATATTTGGGATAGCTTTGTTCGCTGGCCATATAACCGATGTACAAGCCCAATTTATCCGGTATCATAACCAGCCAGGTTTTACTTTTCAGAATGATGCCGTTGTAGTTGTAGGTAAAAATAGTGTATTGGGCAGGCAAACCGTCTATTTTACCTTCCCCTTCTTCAATGATCCTGAAATCATTCACCTGTGTGGCCAGGCCATTGGTAAACGTAGCCATGGTTTCATTCTTATTGGCATAACTGACATTGATGGATTCTCTCAAACCGGGGGTTTTTGCATCGCCACGGATAAACTTCACGGGCATCCAGCTATCCGGGTCCGATTGCATTTCCCAGTTGGCAGGGCCTGTTATTTCAAACAAATCCGTTTCAAATTTCAGTGGTGCTACCTGGGCTTGCGCCCATAATCCTAATAACGTTATGACAGTTAAAAGAAACAGGTACTTTTTCATTTGCTTAAAATTCAATGGAATCAAAACCGGTATAAGGCCTGAGAATTTCAGGGATAATTACCTTGTTATCAGACTGGTTATTTTCGAGCAGGGCGGCAACAATCCGAGGTAAAGCAAGGGCACTGCCATTGAGGGTATGGGCCAGCTTGTTTTTCTTTTTTTCATCCCTGAACCTGAGCTTCATCCTGTTCGACTGGAAGGATTCAAAGTTGGAAACCGAACTCACTTCCAGCCACCTGTCCTGCGCTGCCGACCAAACTTCAAAATCATAGGTCAGGGCGGAAGTAAAACTTAAGTCTTTTCCACACAACCTGACAATACGGTAAGTCAGGCCCAGCTTCTGAACCAGCGATTCGACATAAGCCACCATTGTATCCAGGGTTTCATAACTTTTACCAGGATGCTGGATCTGGACAATCTCGACTTTATCGAACTGATGCAGCCTGTTCAAACCTCTGACATTCTTTCCATACGAACCTGCCTCACGCCTAAAACAGGGCGTGTAACCTGTAAGCTTTATAGGCAACTGGTCTTGTTCCACAATCGTATTTGCATACATATTGGTCAGAGGAACCTCAGCAGTAGGAATGAGATAAAATCCGTCTTCGTTGACAAAATACATCTGCCCGTCCTTATCGGGCAATTGTCCTGTGCCAAAACCTGTATTTTTATTGACCATAAGGGGCGGTTCAATTTCCAGGTAACCTTCTGATGTGGCAGAGTCAAGGAAAAATGAGATCAGAGCCCGCTGCAACCTGGCACCCTGTCCTTTGTAGAACGGGAACCCGGCTCCTGTAACCTTGTTGCCTGTTTCAAAATCGATGATATCTGCTTTGCCGGCAACTTCCCAGTGCGGAATTAAATGACCGGGGTTGGGCAAGGCCTCACTACTTTGTTTGACCACCTCATTGTCGGCATCACTTTCCCCACGTGGAACCAGTTCATGAGGAAGATTGGGCAATTCAACCAAAAGATTAAATATTTTGTCCTCAATGGATTTCAGTTCTTCCTCGAACTTTTTTGATTGTTCCTTGAGTTCAACTGTCCGGGACTTCAATTCACCTGCCTCAGCTACTTTTTTCTCTTTATACAGCATTCCTATTTGCCTGGCCAGCATATTGGATTCGGCTAATGTATTGTCCAGGTTTTGTTGCGTTGTACGCCTTTCCTCGTCAATTTTAATTATTTGCCCAACAGCGTCTTTGGCATCATAACCTTTAACTTCAAGCCGTTCGATGACATGATCAGGATTATCCTTTATTTGTTGTATTGTCAGCATATTTATTTTTTTGCAAATTTAGAAGAAATAAATAGTCGGGGAAAATAGGAACCGGTATCTTCACTGCAATTATTGACAAAGTGATATTTATCCATCCGGATTTCTACCGGTGTTAACTTTAACTTCATTTGATAAGGCTTAATTTCGCCATGATATTTAGTAATCAGGCAATGATTTATCAATTCCATTCTGCAAAACAAAACCATTGCAGGGTTACATCCGTCTTTAAGCCATACTTTAAGCCATGTTTGAAAATAGTAAACCCATGACCCCT
This sequence comes from uncultured Sphingobacteriales bacterium, assembly GCA_964625265.1. Classification (GTDB taxonomy): domain Bacteria; phylum Bacteroidota; class Bacteroidia; order CAILMK01; family JAAYUY01; genus CAYNBC01. The sequence continues at coordinate 2,524 of CAZVAY010000143.1, forward strand.
GAATTTATTAATTTTGTCGTTAAGCGAATATGAAGGGGATCATTCGGCAAATATTGATTGTAACGGTATTAACCACAACGGTTTTTACAGCTCATGCACAGGACAGCGCTGAGGTACATAACCATAGCCGGAATGCCGCTGCACACGATATAGTATTTATTGAAAACTTAGGACAGTGGGACCCCACAGTGCTGTACAAGGCCAATATTCCGGGGGGATTTTTTTTTATTGACAAAAATATCGGGCTGACCTATTATTTCTATAACTCCAAACAACTTGACGAATACCAGCACCACCTGAAATTCCTGCACGAAGGAAAACTTGATTATCATGTAGTCAAAGTGGATTTTCCGGGTGCTGCTCCGGGCAAGTCTGTCGCAGGCGAGGAAAAAATCCTGACCCGCTTTAATTACTTCAAAGGCCGTAACACTGAAAAGTGGGTTTCCAATGCAAGAGGCTATCACAAACTGGTTATCAAACAGCTTTATCCGGGTGTTGACCTCGAACTGATGTCGTATGGCGGGGTGATCAAGTACAATTTTGTGGTATCACCATTTACAGACCCCGGAGTCATCAATATCAGGTACAAGGGGGCTAATGAATTGTACATGGAGGATAATTCACTGGTTATTAAAACCTCGGTTAACACCTTTTCTGAAATATTACCGGAAGTTTACACGCTGTCAAATGGTACTAAAAGTTATAAAAAATGCCGGTTCAGACTAACCGGAAATACCCTGGATTTTGACTTTCCGCAGGATAAAGTATTTCCCGATGAACTTATCATTGACCCGGTGATCATTTTCTCGACCTATTCGGGTTCCTGGGCGGATAATTTCGGATACACCGCTACTTACGATGATTCAGGCTATGCCTATTCGGGAGGAACGGTTTTTTTCGATAGTTTTCCTGCTACGGCAGGCGCCTTCCAGAAACACTGGAGAGGCGGATTGCCCAGTAATAACCCCGGTTCGGGAGGTGCAAGGGATATCGGTATTTTAAAGTACTCACCCGATGGTACCCAGCTTATTTATGCCACTTACCTCGGTGGATCGGGCAACGAAGACCCCCATAGTATGGTGGTCAACAGCAACTACGAATTGATCGTTTTTGGCAACACCAATTCTACTGATTTCCCTATCGGAAACACTTTTTATGATTCAAGCTACAATGGAAACTTTGATATTTACCTGGCAAAACTTTCTTCAAACGGCAGCCAGTTGCTGTCATCCACCTTTATTGGCGGCAGCAACGAAGATGGGATCAACGGTTATTTTGTATCACCCAGTTATACCAATAAAAGTTCGCTGGGGCACAACTATGGGGATGTATACCGGGGTGAGGTAAATGTAGGGCAGGGAGATACGGTCTTTGTTGTCACCACCACAAAATCAACCAATTTCCCCCATACCAACGGAGTATTTCAAAGCATTTATGGCGGTGGCCTGCAGGATGCCTGTGTCATTAAAATGAACCCACAACTTTCTGTATTGGAAGCAGCCACTTTTATTGGTGGCAACAACGATGATGCCGGCTATGGCATTGCTTTCCATTCAGATGGGAGCATCTTTATCTGTGGCGGTACCAAAAGCACCGACCTTCCTGTTCCCACAGGAAAATACCTGGAAACTTTTCAGGGAGGTAATGCAGATGGCTTTTTGTTTCACCTGAATGCCACCCTGACAAAACAATATTCTTCCACCTACATAGGAACACGAAAATATGATCAAACCTATTTTGTACAGACTGATGACAGCAATTTTGTTTATGTAATCGGCCAAACCAAAAGCGATTCTTTTCCGGTTGTTAATGCCAAATATTCCAATTACAGCGGCAGTCAGTTTATTATGAAATTAAACCGTGGCCTCGACAGCATTCTGTATTCTACCGTTTTCGGTTCGGGACGCACCGACCCGGACCTGTCACCCTCGGCTTTTCTGGTTGACCACTGCGAAAGGGTATATTTTTCGGGCTGGGGAGGAAGTACCAACCACACCAATAATCCGGCTGCCGGTATTTACGATAGCTGGAACTGGGGCTCAACCAATGGCCTGCCGTTGAAAAATGCCCCCTACCCCAATACCGATGGATCAGATTATTATATTGCCGTTTTTGCCAAAAATATGGAAGGCCTGCTTTATGCCACCTATTTTGGCGACCCCAACAGTGCCGACCATGTGGATGGCGGAACCAGCAGGTTTGATAAAAACTCCATCATTTATCAGTCGGTATGTGCCGGATGCAATACCACATTATCCACCTTTCCTACCACTTCCAATGCCTGGTCGACCGTAAAAAAAGGACATCGCCCACCCAACTCAAGTGGTTATTATTCACCAACCGGTTGCAACAATGCCGTTTTCAAAATTGACCTGGACATACCTGACCTGTTTGCCGATTTTGACGTGGATACCCTGTTCTGCCTGCTCGATTCAGCCCGGGTCATCAATAAATCAATAGGTGGAAAATATTATCATTGGGATTTCGGTGATGGTGACACCGCCTCCGGTTTTGAACCCAGGCATGTCTATTCGGATACCGGTGTTTATACGATCACTTTGTATGCAACCAACCTGTTGAGTTGCGATCAATATGATACATTCAGCAAACCTATCCATGTGTTGGATGTGTCCGAATCAGACTTTTCAGCTGTTCCGCAAAAGTGTAAAAATGATATTCATTTTACTGCAATTACCCCCTATGCTTCTTCCTTTTATTGGGATTTTGGTGATACCAACAGCCTTGCAAACATTTCCAGAAACAGAAATCCTGTTCACGTATATTCCGATACCGGGGTTTTCCGGGTCACTTTTATTACAGACTCAGGTACCGTATGCGAAAACAGGAAAGTTAAAACAATCAGGGTGAACGATTTACCGAAAGCAGGTTTCACTTATATCATTGATACCTGTAGCGGAAAAACCGTTTTTAAAGATTCCTCCCTGCATGCTTCAACGTGGAAGTGGTATTTCGGGGACAAAGACTCAGGAAATACACAAAACCCTGTACATTTTTATCGAAAGGCCGACTCTTTTTTCATTACCCAAATTACAGAGCCCAACAGTGTTTGTGCCGATACAGCTTATAAAACCCTTGTTATTAAAACCCCAAAAGCGGATATTCTTAGCGCTATTGATACCTGCCGGTTAAAAGGGAGCTTTATTAACCCCGCACCCTTCGTGAAGAAAATGTCAATCTGGATACTGGATAGCAAAGACACCCTGTGGTTCAGGGACACCATCCACCTGACTTTTTTACCGGGCCAACATAACCTTCAGCTTGTAGCAAACCTGACAACACTTTGCCTGGATACCATTGATGTCAACATCACTATTCCTCCCCTGCCGCAGGCTGATTTTGAAATTCAGCATAGCCTATGCGACAGTTCTGCTTTGTTTGTCGACAAGTCGTTCAACAATAGCCGGTTATTTTGGAATTTTGGCAACGGGGATACATCTTCCCTGCCAATTCCGGGTCGTCAGTATTACAATCGAAAAGGAAGCTACACCATATTCCAGGTTGCTACTTCCGCTTCCGGGTGCACCGATACTTTGTTTGACACCCTGCAAGTTAATCCCCTCGCTATTGCTGATTTTCAATATAAAAATACCATTTGTGAAACCACGGTCAGGTTCACTAATTTATCCACCAAACCTGCTACCTACTTATGGGAGTTCGGCAACGGAATGACAGATACAACTTACAATCCGGGGCCTTATGATTTCGACAGTGCCGGCCTTTACCTTGTGAGGCTGATCGTAACTGACGGGCCCTGCATTGATTCCATGGAAAAACAAATCGCCCTCTTTGCCCCACCTGAAATAGATTTCGATTTCTTCCCCGACAGTTGTTCCTCTGCTATCGAATTTGTGTCAAACGCCTCTGGCGTGATCAACAAACAGTATTTCTGGGAATTTGGCGATTCGGTGGAAGGTTACAGTAAAAATGATTTCCATGTTTACAAAAAGCCCGGAAAGTATTACGTCACTTTTACCATAAACAAAGACACGGTTTGTACCTCGACAAAATCGAAGGAAGTGGAAGCCCTCGCCTACAATCCGGACGATATTGTGGTCCCGAACTTTTTTACTCCCAATGCCGACAATACCAATGATAAATTTACCATCCGCGGGCTCAATTTCAGTTGCGACAGCTATAAACTTTATATTTACAACCGATGGGGACAGCCGGTTTTTGAGTCCAAAGGCAACCATCTTGACTGGGACGGCAGATACAAGAATGTCCTCGTTTCGGAAGGCACTTATTATTATGTATTAAAAGGGAATGATTTTTCTACAGCTGGAACAATTACGGTGATGTATACTTCGACACGGTGATTAAGGACTTGCAGTAAGTTTTAAAATTTTGGAATTATCCGGGAGACGAAGGGACGATGGGGCGACAAAGCGATGGGGCGAAAGTAACGAACTAAGCGATGGGGCGAAAGTAACG
>CAZVAY010000144.1:0-6929 GCA_964625265.1 uncultured Sphingobacteriales bacterium
TCAAGAATTTTTCGAAATATCGAACACCGAACGCTGATTAACGATTTTTGATTTTCCCGTGTAGTTTCAATCCTTTTTTTGAAAAAATGAAACTAACCCGTTCATATTTTCTACTCCTTAAATCTTTATTTCCTTAATCGAAATTGGACATTCAATTTTTTACTTAGTGAAACTTCGTGCTTCTTTGTGTGGCTCTGTGTAACAGCTGTACCACAAAGTTTCGCAAAGCAGGCACAGAGTTGCACAAAGTTTATTACCGCTGTGTGTTCCTACTTCATCTCCTTAAATCATTATTTGTTAATCGAAATTCGATATTCAATTTATTGCTTCGATTTTTAGACTTGAATATACTGTTTTGGCTTGCGCAGTGAGGGGCGAAGGGTTTTGTATTCTTCCGGTCTTTTCCTTACAAGAATCTATTACCAGAGGATGGGATTCCTGAGCCTGTGCGTTAATCCCCGTGCCCAGGGTTACATAGCTCATAACTATTGCCCGGACAATTATCTCATCCTTTTCCCTGAAAAGTGTAATTCATTCTGACAAAAAAGCTTCGACCCTGTGTATTGAAACCCATTATCTCGTAATATTGAGTATTGAACAGGTTCCCGACTTTCAAGCCGACATTCAGGTGGCTCACCGGTTGGTAGTTAACCGATATTCCGGTTAGCGTGTAAGCATCAACAAAATTCCTATCGAGAGCACCGTAAGGGCCGAGTGAGGCATTGTAATAAACATCATAGCGCCCGCCAATATAATTTTCTGTGACCGAGATTTCCCAATTTTCAGCCGGTTTGTAACGCAACGACAGGTTCACCACAACATTGGGCCTGCGTGTCAGGTTCGCTTCTTCAACCTTTTGAGTCAGAAAAACACCACTCTCAAACAACTGGACATGGTGGCCATGGGTTACTGAAGTATCAATATCATCGGGATTAAAACCGGTTGAAGCTTTCAGGAAGGTGAAATTTCCATTTACATAAAATTTTGACCCAATCCGGCTATCGATTGAAATCTCGACACCCCTGATATGATGCCTTGAAAGATTAAGATAGGTATCTCCCTTATAATCGTTACGCAACCAGTCGTTGCCCAATGTGTCGAGGCCGATGTTTTTATCCCAGAGATAAACATATTCGATCAGGTTGTTGACGTTGTTTTGGAAAACCGCCAGTTGAATGGTAGTTCCCTCTTTTATTTTTTGTTTATAACCCAGTTCCAGGGCTACTGATGTTTCGGGCAACAAGGTGGTATTTCCCCTGCTTACAACAGCGCCAAAACTTCGATCCGGGGCATAGAGCCTATAAAGCGAAGGCGAATTAAAACCTGTGGAAGCAGAAAAATACAACAGGCTGTTGGCCCCGAATTTCCATGACGGATTGAGTTCCCAGGTAAAATGGTTGCCAAAGCGGTCGTGATGGAGAAAACGACCTCCTGCAACCAGGTTTAAAGGCGATAGGTTTTTATTGATCATCTGGCCATTTAAGTCAACCTGGGCATAGGCACCCATCGTTGTTTCAGAAATATGCAGGCTGTCAAGGTCATAATTCTGCTCATATATACCAAACCAGGGACTGTAGGAATAAATGTAATTCCTGTTATTCATATTTTCCTTCCGGTAAAACAGGGCAGCCGTTGTTTCTATTGAATTTTGTCTGAAATTGATCCCTGCTTCATGATACTGGTAGTTACCTGTAAAAGTACTCCTGGCATATTGATGATCGTATTGACCTCCGGCATCCACAATGGAAGAATCATCGGTATCCTGACGCCACATACCGGAATATCCGCCCGACAGCCTTATGAGCATTTTTTCAGTTAGCTTGTAACGGGCACCATAAAGGAGAATATTCCTGTTAAATTCCAGGTAGCGGTTGTCGTCATCGGTAAAGGCTCTTTTATCGAGGTCAGATTGATGCGAATTGGATCTGTATTCAATAAAAGCGTCTGCTTTTTTATCCCGGTATCCGCCTCTCAGGGCATAGTCCAGTTTGGTAAAACCATCCCTGTCGGGATTGTTATAGGTATTGGGATTAGTAACAGTGTCGGTTGTCAAATCAATACCGTTCACATTTTCCTGTTGCAATGAAGCATTTACATAAAATCCGTTGTTAAACCCGGCTCCGGCTTCAAAACGGTTGTTGAGCAAAAAAGTATTTTGACCAAATGTACCGGTAACAGACTTTACCGAAGCCACAAATTCACCCGGATCATTTTTCATTCCAACCAGATTGAGGACGCCACCAATAGCTGACGAGCCATAAAGTGTGCTGTGCGAACCCCGTAAAAGTTCGACCCTGCTGATAGTCCCGGCCGATAGTTCATTCAGGTCGAGGCTGTTGCTGACCGATGAAGGGTCAACCAAAGGAAATCCGTCAATGTAAATGGCTAAATGATCGCTGTTGGCGCCACGGACAAAGGCAGTATTAACAGAGCCGTAGTTTTGTCCCGTACCCATAACATACAACCCGCTCAAACTGCCAAGTTGTTCAGGCAAATGCCCGGAAAAGGAATTACGGATGTCATCCTGATCGATGACACTAATGCTCCTGCCGGTGTTAAGCAATGGCTTTTCTGTTCGGGTAGCCGTTACCACTACCTCGGGCAGGGTTTGGGTAAGTAATGTATCCTGTTGTTGGGGATAAACGGAAAAACCTGTTAAGAGAACCGAGAGAGTGAGGGTAGTTTTTTTGATCAGAGAAAATTTCATCAGTTTTAAAGTTTACATTGTTAAACCATAAAACTTTCGAATTACCTGGTTTGAATAAAAAGAATTCATTCTTCGCCTTTAACCCGAAAGCATTTAAATAACTGAATGGCAGGTCTTCTGACTTGTCCCGGTGGCCGGCAACCTTCCCATCAGCCTGAGGCGGACAGTGGCATGGTTAAGGCCGGACACCCTGATGTGCCAAAACACAACAGGACTCACAGCAGCGGGTACTGTTGCCGATTTTCACGGCATTCCCTTTTCGTCCCGAACTTTTCGGGAAACCATTTCGTGACAAAAATAAACATTTGAACATTGATTATATTATTTTTCCTAATTTCGTTCTGATAATATCTATTTCAGAAAGAATTACCTGTAAATGAGTCCCCTGAAATTATTTTTTACTTCCCTTCAAAAGCCAGTCTTTACCTCTCTATCTAGTTCTTACTGAACAAACGGTTCGCTGCTTATGTCCGGCAATTCTTTATTTTCAAAATAAATTTCAAGTGGTATGAGGAAAATAATATTTTCTGTATTTTTTGCCTTCCTGTTACCGGTAGCCCTGGTAGCACAGGGAGGCGGTGGAGTGCGAATAGGTTATAATGTCGGTGATTTTGTAAAGCCCTTTCATCACCTTGAGATCCTGTCACACCAGTTCAACCAGGCCTTTCCACAAGCAACAAATCAACTGAGGCCTCCGGTATTCGCCAGGGGGATCGAGGTTGAAGTCTATGGTGGTGGCGGACCCTATTTCGAAATGCAATGGGGTAACCACCATGGGATTGACCATGCTAAATTTGTCAGTACCGTAAATGATTCCACTTATATGCAGGGGATCAAGTACAGGTACAATACTTTGGGGTTCGGAATATCCGTACCTCTTGGCGATCATATTTTGTTCGGTACAATCTGGGATTTTGGCCGGATGTCGGTATTTCAAAAATTTGATGAAATATCCAGGTACAAAAAGAAAGACTGGGAATTTTTCCACGATTACAAAAAGAAAGGTTTCTCCACAGGTGCCAGGTTTTATTTTGATTTCAATGCTGACCTGGGTGACAATTATTCCTTCTTTTTCAGACCCTATTTTATGTGGATGTGGTCAGCCATGCAGATGGCTGAAGATATTTTGACCGAAAACTATTATCCTGCTACCAATTACGGTATAACCGTAGGTATCAGTATTCATGGAAATTAAAAAATCAACGATGAAAAAGATAATTTTATATTTTCTCCTCTCCGGGCTTTCTATCCTTGCCGCACCTGCCCAGATCTTTATTTCCGGTGGGGTAATGGGAATGAAAGTGGGTTATCCAACATTTGAAAAGTTTGCCGAATCGTACAATGGTTATGTGAATGACCTTGACAAAGAGATCAAGCCCTTCAGATTCGGTACTGGTTATTATTATGGCTCCTGGATGAGTGTTTCCGGTATTCTGTTCGATTTCAACTGGAGCCGGATCAGTGCAGGTACCAAAGCTACTTTTACCGATGGCTCCAAAAGGGAATTCGACTTGTCCTATAATTGCTTTAGTGCTTTGGCAGGTGGAGGGTACTACGAGGATGGTGCCGGACTCTGGGCTTACCTGGGCTCAACCGTTGGAACTATCAAGCTTAAGAGTAAGTTTTATTACCCTGACGGAAGTTTTACCATTGGATTGGACCACAGCCTCAGTGGTGTTTATGAACTGCCATCCGGTAAATTTCTCCTTGGCGTTAGAGGGTTGATACCCCTGATGGATAATGTTTCTATTCAACTGGACTTTTGTTATGTTTTTAAAGGTTATATGTTCGGCTTTGACGAAATTTATGACGAAAGTCCTGCCGTATTCAACAGTATGAGAAAAATACCTACAGATTACCAGGGGTATTGGGAAGCCAGAACAAGCGGTCAGGACTACAGCGGTGAATATATGCTACACGACATGCGGGGCTTTAGGGCTTCTGCCGGTATCAGTATTCTTTTGTTGGATGAATAAACTTATGAAAATGAAAAAAATATTTGCTGTTCTCATTTCTGTTGCGTTTGCTTTAAGCCTCATCTCTTGTTACGATTATACCGAAACCCATAAAATGGCAGGTGTCTGGGAGATTACCCTGATCGAAAATTATGCTTTTGATTCCTCCACGATGGATTTTAAATTGATGGAATCGTACGAGGACCCGGGATATTTTTATATGTACGACAATGATAATATCTCCAGTCTCAATGTTTACAACGACCTGGCCTGGCATATCAGCGACAGTGCCGTATGCTTTGTCACCAATTCAATTGATGCCGCAGGCGGAGGATCTAACCTGGTATTCTGGTACAGCGATGATAAAGAAAGGCTTGTTACGGGTGTTTATAATTCGAGCCAATACCAGGATATTTATTTCGTTCTGAGCATTAATGACAAATCTTTCGGCAAGCAGGAGTGGTACTTTTTCCCCGACATCAGAACCAAGGAAGTGATTTATGTGAAGCGGGCGAAATATTAACATAATTAATTCAATTTTACGAATTTATCACCCAAAGGGCTGCTATTTATTGATCTGCCATTCCGGCAAAAACATGGAAAAGGCTGTATATTTGTTGACCAGTTAAATCCATCAATACTGAGAACTATGACATCCTATAAATTCAAAACAAGCCTTAAGTGCAACGGTTGTGTTGCTGCTATCAAACCCGGTATGGAAGCTATCAATGGCATTGAAAAATGGACCGTTAACCTGGGCAATCCCGGGAGCGAACTTCAAGTGGAAGGAAAACCCGGACTTGAACAAACCATTGTCAATACCGTACAATCGGCAGGTTATAAAATAGAACAAACTTCCTGATCATGCCTGTCAAGGAGGAATTCCGGGTAACAGGATTATCGTGTGCTTCCTGCGCAGTCAGCGCACAAAGTATGCTCGAAAGCCTGGAAGGCATCGACAAGGCTGATGTCAATTTTGCCAATGCCTCGGCATGGGTCACTTATCATCCTGAAAAAGTAGGACTGGCAGAGATGAACAGGCAGTTGGAATCCATCGGTTATGGCCTGGAAAAAAGCTGGGAAAGGACTGTACAGGAAGAAGATAAACTCGAAAGAAATAAGCTGCGAAAAGCGAGGAATAATGCATTTACAGCTATTGTGATGGCATTTCCCGTATTCGTCATCAGTATGTTTCTACCGGAGTTCCCTTTCGATCAATATATCCTGCTGGTGTTGACAGCCCTGATCATAGCGGGCAGCGGCAGGGAATTTTTTGTCATTGCCTGGAAACAGGCACGTCACCGCCAATCCAATATGGACACCCTGGTGGCTTTGGGTACAGGCGCAGCCTTTCTATTTAGTGCCTTTAACACTTTCTTTCCTGAAATTCTGATCCGCCAGGGCCTTATGCCCCATGTTTATTATGAAGCTTCGGCTGTGGTCATTGCACTGGTCCTGCTGGGCCGTTATTTTGAAGAAAAAGCCAAATCAAACACTTCATCTGCCATAAAAAGCCTGATGAACCTGGGTGTTAAAGAAGCCAGGGTACTAAGGGATAACAAAGAAGTTGTTGTACCCATAAACGAAATTACTACCGGTGATCTACTCCGGATCAAGCCGGGAGATAAAATTCCGGTTGACGGGGAGGTTACAGAAGGCTGGTCGGAAGTTGATGAAAGTATGATAACAGGCGAGCCTGTTCCTGTTATGAAAAACAAGGGGGACAAGGTGATTGGCGCTACCCTGAACGGCAGTGGCAGTTTTATTATGCTGGCTACACAGGTGGGGGCACAGACTATGCTGGCACAGATCATCCGTTTGGTTAGGGAAGCACAATCGGCCAAGGCACCTATTCAAAAACTGGCCGATCAAATAGCTTCGGTTTTTGTACCTGTGGTAATCCTGTTATCTGTAAGTACCTTTCTCGTTTGGCTCTTATTGGGCCCTGAACCCCCGTTGACCTACGCATTTATTACAGCTATCACCGTGTTGGTTATTGCCTGCCCCTGTGCATTAGGCCTTGCTACACCTACAGCCATCATGGTGGGTGTTGGTACAGGCGCCAAAAAAGGAATTTTGATCAAAAACCCAGAAAGCCTGGACAGGATCAAAAAGCTGAATGCCATTGTTTTTGATAAAACCGGAACCCTTACCCTGGGTAAGCCTACTGTAGATGAAATTAGCTGGTTTGGCCGCCCACAGGCCGACAAAATGCTGAGCCGTGAAAAACAATCGTACCATGTGCTGGGCGAAAGTAGTGTCAATCC
>CAZVAY010000145.1:0-6902 GCA_964625265.1 uncultured Sphingobacteriales bacterium
CGGATACCATTTGAGAGAGCCTGAGTAAAATGTCTGCTATCTTGCCTTTATCAATAGCTTGCTTTCCCCTGAACTCACCCAGCAGTACCGAAGCCTGTATCTCATCAGGCATGGCGGAGGCTTCCACATCGGTCAGAGGGGCAATGTTAAAGGTAACATCTTTGAAAACCTCGACAAAAACGCCACCTAACCCAAACATGATCAGGTGCCCAAGACCTTCTTCTTTTTTGGCTCCAATAATCAATTCTGTCCCTGATGCCTTCTGCTGCTGGATAAAAAACTTCAGGTCACTAACCTGAAAGGTTGATTTCATTTTTTCCATCCCGGTTTTTAACTCTTCCTCAGAACCAATATTCAATATGACCCCGCCCACATCGCTTTTGTGAATGATCTCTTCAGAATCGGCTTTTAGTACCAGGGGAAATCCAAGTTTTTGAGATGCCGAAATACCCTCGTCAACCGTTGTTGCAACTGCCCAGCCTGCTACCGGGATGCCATAAGCTTCGAGTAACCGGTAAACTTCTTCAGCATTCAACATGGACTTGTTTTCAGCCCTGGCTGTGGCAATAATTTCCTTTGCCCTTTTCCTGTCAATATTTTCAAGTTCAGGTATTTCCCCTGATGGTACTGACCGGATTTTCTGGTAACGCACGAGGGAAGCAAGGGCTTTGGCCGATGTTTCGGCAAAATCAAAACAAGGTATTGAGCCGTCTTTCAGAATTTTCGTGGTTCCCTGCCAGCTCTTTTTGTCCGTCATGTAATTACATACGATGGGCTTATCGTATTTGGAAGAAGCCCAAGCAAACTCCTTTGCAACAGCTTCACAATCGACAAATGGGGGTGTTACAAAATTGACATAAACACTGTCCACCTGTTCTTCGGCCATCATGACTTCAAAGGCGCTTCTGAATTGGGGTGCCCCGGCTGTAGCCACTACATCCAGGGGGTTGGCAATTGAGGCCGACTCAAACATCGTTTCCTGAAGGGCTGTTTTGGCTTTATCCGACAAGGGTAAAATATCAAGTCCGTTTCTCACTAATTCGTCAATGGCAATTACGGAAGGGCCACCGGTATTGGTAATAATGCCCACCCTGTTCCCCTTTGGAATAGGCTGGTAGGCAAATGCTTCGGCAGCATTGACCATGTCCTGCTGGTTGTCAAAATACAGGATGCCGGTTTTTTTAAAAACCACTTCCATGGATATGCTCCCGGCCAGCCCGCCAATATGTGAACGGGATGCCTCAGCTCCTTTATCGGTAGTTCCGGCCGTCATGGCAAGGATAGGCTTTTTAGCCGTTACTTCGCAGGCTATTTGCATGAACTCAGCCGGGTTATCCAGGCTTTCCACATACAATACAATAACCCGTGTTTCAGGATCATTGCCATAATACCGGATAATCTCAGGAATGGAAACATCCGATGCATTGCCGTTGGAGGCATAAAACCGCATTCCTATATCCATGTCATCAATGGCCTGCATAATTACAGCCCCTACGCCACCACTTTGAGCAACTACGGATATATGGCCTGGTTTGGGATAGGTAAAAGTAAAGTCGCAATAGGCCCTGAGGCTCGGATCAGAGTTTATTGTCCCCTGACAGTTGGGCCCGAATATGCGGATACCATATTTACGTGCTCGGTTAAGGAAATCATCTTCAAGCGCCTGTCCACCGGCACCCATTTCCTTAAATCCAGCCGTGTTGATAATGATGGCTTTTACGCCTTTTTTACCGCAAAGCTCTACCTGCTCAGGAACAAAGGGTGGAGGTATTACGATATGCGCCAGTTCAACGGGTCCTGGCGTATCCAGGATCGAAGGATATGCTTTGATGCCCCGTACTTCATCGGCTTTGGGATGAATGGGATATATGGGGCCTTTATAACCATAATGCTGAAGGTTTTTAATAATCACATTTCCAATAGACAACTCCTTGGTTGAAGCACCAATAAGCGCTATGGAGGAGGGTTTAAAAAGAGAATCGAGATTATTCGCAGTCATAATATCTAAAAGGGTTCTATTTGTTTTCAATGAATTGAAACCGTGTTTTATCTTTGATAACCAGAAATGAATTTAAGCTGAAACACAGACCTCGGACCGGTTGAATAAAGTTCGCAATAAATAAGTAGATCATTAGGTTCAATAAGCTGTCATTTAGTTACCAAAAAAAGACAAAAATTAAAGATCGGTTATATATAGAAATTCAAATTTGCGTTGCGAACGAAAGCAAAAATATATTAATAAATCAAGATAATCAAATATCTAAATGGTAAAAATATTAAATTCATCATTATGTTACATAATTAACAAAGGTTATCCCTTATACCATTGAATTTAACACCCTATTTGAAATATTTATCATTTGCTTTTATTTTTTATGATTTACATCATTATATGCTTGATTTATTGGAATGAAATAACGCTATCCCGGGTTTGCAAATCAGGATAAAATATATGATTAAAAGGTCTATTTTATCACACGCCTGCCGGGAAGGCTGCAGGGAGCCATGCTCCGGGCCTTCTCTCAAATTTCAAGGCCATCCGATCAAAACAAATAACTCCAATCCTGAAGCTAACTTCTTTTTGTTCGAACTCCCTGTTAATCCAAACTAAAATGACCCGGTACCAAAGTCTTTGTACAAATATCTAAATGGTATCGGATTACAAATAATTTTAAAAAACTTTGAAAACTTTTTTGGTTGTTAAAGTTTTTCTTTTAGTTTTGCAGCCGAATTGATATAACCCAATGGATTTGAAAAAACGAATAGTTGAAACCAGTCTGGAGATGTTTCTGAAAAACGGCATCAGGGCTATCCGTATGGACGATATTGCCGAAGAACTCGGAATATCCAAACGGACTCTGTACGAAAACTTCAAAGATAAGCGGGATTTGCTGCATTCCTGTATTGAGCAAATGGTCGCATTTCAGAAAGAAGCACGTGACAGGATACAGAAGTCAAGCCCCAACGTGATTTACGGCCTGTTTTCCATGATTGACCATGCCCTGGTCTTTTCCAAAAAGATCAACCCCATGTTTATGATTGACCTGAAAAAGGTTTACCCGAAAGTCTGGCAATCATCTTTTCATCTTGAAGAGAAAAATTACAATGACACCTATATCATGCTGCGAAAAGGCATCCATGAAGGCTTGTTCCGCAAAGACATCAATGTCGAAATTGTCGCCAGGATGCTTGTTCAGCAATTGCACATGGCTGCCAATGAAAATATTTTCCCTTCCGACAAATATGCAAAATCCGAAGTATTTATCAATGTTATCGTTAATTTCTCGAGGGGAATTGCAACCGCAAAAGGGCTTGAGATCATTGACGGGCTCTCACAAAATTATCTAAATTGAAAACTCTAAAAAAGATTAAAGTTTTAAAAGTAAACAAATGAAGAACGTATTATTAATGTTAATTGTTTTTACGGTACTCGTTACAAACAGGGGGTTTGCGCAGCAGGATACGACTTTCCTGGATCTGGAAACCAGCATTGACTACGCCATTAGAAACAACAAAACGCTGAAGATAGAGCAATTGGAAATCCTAAAGAAAGAATACCAGTTGAAATCGGCAAAAGGCGGATTAATGCCCAGTGTGAAAGCAACAGGCACCTACATGCGCAATATTGACCTCCCGGTTATTTTTATGCCGGAAGGATCACCCTTTGGCACCACACTTCAAATCGGTTACGACAACAGTTTTCAGGGTGGGGCTCAGGCATCTTTGGTGTTGTTTTCGTCACAACTTCTGAGTGCAATCGAATTGTCAAAAAAGAACCTGGCACTTGAACTCGAGAAACAAAAGGAATCGGAACTGGATATGCGCTACCAGGTGACAAAAACTTATTATGGAGCCCTGTTTGCCAAAGAAGCCGCCCGTGTGATTGAGATCAGTTATAACAATGCTGTTGAAAGCTACGAGAACATCAGCAACCTGTACCAGCAGGGAATGGCCAGCGAATATGATAAGATCAGGGCCAAGGTAACTGCCGAAAACCTCAAACCCAGCGTGGCCGAATTAAATAATGCTTATGAAATTGCACTGAGCATGTTGCGTTTTCTCACCGGGTTGGAACCCGGGACCGTCATTGGCTTAAAAGGCAACCTTGACCTGAGCGACATTTCTACTTCCAACCTGAATGCGGAAACCGGTATTGATAACAATCCTTCTCTGCGGCAATTGAAACTTCAAATTGGTATGATCCAAAACCAGGTTGACATGACCCGTAAATCCATGTACCCTAACCTGGCAGGATTCTGGAATTACCAGTACCAGGCCCAGGCCAACGACTTCAAAATCGGTGATTACAATTGGGTCCGTACCCAGGCACTTGGCCTGTCCCTGAATATCCCTGTTTTTTCAGGGCTTACCAATAAAAACAAGATCAACGAGTTGAATGTTGCAGTTGATCAACTCAACCTTCAGAAGGATTACCTGACAGACAACCTTTCAGTCCAGTTGAACAATTCGTTCAAGACCATGATGGTAGCCGCTGAAAAAATTGACAACACAAAGGAGAATATCGACCTGGCCCAACGGGGTTATCAAATTGCCAAAACAGCTTATAATTCGGGTACGGTAACCTTGTTAGACCTCAACGCAAGCGAACTGGCGCTCACACAGGCAAGGCTTAATTATTACCAGGCCATATACGAATACGAACTGGCAAAACTTGAATATTTAAAATTATTAGGAATCAATTAAAAAATCATAAAGACGATGAAAAATAAGATGACAAGAATCCTGGGGCTGGCAGCCATAGCTGTTGTATTCACCATGTGCAAGCCACAAAACACGGAACAGGAAACCGTTACAAAACAGGATGCCCCGACAGTGAAAGTAGAGCTCGTAAAAAAATCGGATGTCATGCAATCCGTATCTTTTGCAGGTACCCTGATTGCAGGTAAAGAAAATCACCTGGCACCCGCCACCGCTGCCCGAATTGAAAAAATAAATGTTGAAGTAGGGGACAGGGTTGCTACCGGACAGGTTGTGGTTGTTATGGACAATACGCAGTTGCAACAGGCAAAGATCAACTATGAATCACTGGCCAACGACCTGAAAAGGCTTGATACACTGGTAGCAATCGGTTCGGCAACAAAACAAAGCTACGACCAATTAAAAGCCAGGTATGATGTTGCCAAATCAAACTATGAATTCCTTGCTGAAAACATTCAGCTCAAAGCACCTATCAGTGGTATCATCACAGGAAAGTATTACAATGACGGTGAAATGTTCGGTATGACACCCAACCCTGCAACCGGTAAAGCAGCCATTGTTTCCATCATGCAGATCAACCCGCTGAAAACTATTATTAGTGTCCCTGAAAGTTATTATCCATACGTATCCGTAGGCCAGGAAACCATGATTGTCTCTGAACTCTATCCCAACGACAGCTTTCCGGGTAAAGTAACTATCCGGTATCCCATAATCGACAATATGAGTAAAACATTCAAAGTGGAGATCAAAATTCAAAACACCGGTGAAAAATTACGTCCTGGTATGTTTGTAAAAGCTGTTATGAATTTTGGCATTAAAAACACCGTGGTGATCCCTGCGATATCCCTGTTGAAACAAACCGGTACTAACGACCGCTACGTTTTTGTAAATAACAACGGCAAAGCCCGGAAAGTCCCTGTTGAAATCGGTGAAGTATTTGACGACAAAATAGAAATACTCAAAGGGCTAAAAATCGGGGACCAATTGCTTGTTGCCGGACAAAACAAAGTCGAAGACGGAGTTGAAATACAAATTGTAAAATAAAGAAAAAGAACTACCATGAGTTTATATAGCAGTGCAGTCAAACGTCCTGTAGCCACCATCATGATCTTCATCGGGATCGTAGTGCTGGGAGCGTATTCGTTGATGAAAATACCCATCGACTTTTTCCCCAAGATGGACCCGCCCATGATCTCGGTTTTTACCTTTTATAATGGCGCCAACGCGAGTGATATTGAAGAAAATATTACTAGAAGGCTGGAAGATAATTTCAGCACACTAACCAACCTGAAGAAGATCACTTCTACATCCAAAGACAATATTTCGTTAATAACCCTGGAATTTGAATGGGGTAAAAACCTGGACGAAGCCACTAACGAGATCCGGGATGCTATTGACAGGATTGAAAGGTTCCTGCCCGAAGATGCCGAAAAACCCAGTATATTTAAATTTTCTTCGAGCACCATGCCTGTCATGATGTTTTCGGCAACGGCCAAAGAAAACTATGCTGCCTTGTCGGACATTCTGGAAGAAAAGCTGGTAAACCCCTTGAACAGAATAGAAGGTGTTGGCTCCGTATCTCTTTTCGGTGGGCCGCAAAGAGCCGTGATGATCGACTTTGACCCCGGGAAACTTGATGCCTATAACCTGACCCTGGAGCAAATTGCCCCAGTCATTGCTTCAGAAAACATTAACCTGCCGGCAGGGAAAATAGAAATGGGCATGACCGACTACCCCATCAGGGTGCAATCTGAATTCAAAAACAGCGATGAAATTAAAAATATCATTGTTTCCAACTTCAACGGAAACCCTGTTTACCTGAAAGACATTGCCACTGTCAGGGACGACCTGAAAAAAACAACCATTGATGAAAGGACAAACGGCCAACTTGGTGTCAGGTTAATGATCCAAAAGCAATCGGATGCCAATACCGTTGCCGTAGCTGATGCTGTTTTTAAAAAACTCGAAGAGGTAAAACCCTCGCTGCCTGATGATGTGGAGATCACCACCATATTCAATACTGCTGAATACATTAAAAACTCTATCGGCAACCTGTCGAGCACCCTGCTGTACGCAGGTATTTTTGTTGTGCTGGTTGTATTGTTTTTCCTGGCAGGTGGAGAGCCACCTTTATTATTATCCTGACCATTCCTGTTTCACTGATTGTTGCGTTTATTTACCTC
>CAZVAY010000146.1:0-6901 GCA_964625265.1 uncultured Sphingobacteriales bacterium
AGTTGAAATCAAGTGTCAGTGTTGCTCAATCAAAAATAAATTGGCTTGATATTCCTTACAAAGAAGCATTAATTAAAGCAAAAGAAAATAATAAAAACCTTCTCATATATTTTCATTTTAAAGGCTGCAGTGCTTGTTTAAAAATGGAAAAAGATGTATTTATTGATGAAAACGTGGCCAATTTTTATAATGATAAATTTATATGCATGACAGTAGATATAAAAACTGAAAACGGAGGATTTTATAAATCAAAATTTAAAACCATTGCTTATCCAACATTTGTTTATTTATCAAATAATGGTACAGAATTGCACAGACTGATTGGTTATTATGCACCAATTGAATTTATCAATCAAGGTAAAAATTCAATATCCAAGAGTAACAGCTTGTATATTTTAAAAAAGGAATTTACAAATGGTAATAGGGAAAAAGACTTTTTAATTAAGTATATTTATGCATTAGATAATAACTTGGAGCTTGATAAAACACTGATAAGAACATATCTTGATTTACTCGATAGCAACGAGTTATCAGATTCGCAAAACGTAAAATTTATTTTTCATTTTTCTGATGATCACTTTCAATCTTTTTTTGATATCTACGACAGGGAGTTTCAATTTATGCTTTGTAATCAAAATTTATTCAGGAAATATTTTGAACCTGAACAAGTGGATGTGAGAATTTTATCTAGAGCCATGCATGCTGCAAAACATTATGCAAAACTCCAGAATGAGAAGAAGTTTAATGATGCAATAAATATCGCTGAGAAATATAATTCGACCGAAGAATATTGGCTGAAAACAAAAGATAGCGTTTATGCTGGATACATTGGAGGTATTGACAGAGTTGCTAATTTAAAGATGTATTATTATGCGCTAAAGGGGGATGAAAAACAGTTCGAGTACTATGAAAATGAACTTGTTGAAAAGATTAAAAAAAATGATCCATATGAGTTAGTTTATTTAGCAAAAGAATATTCGGAAGAATTTACTGACCCATACTATCTTGAAAAAGCTTGTTCATGGATAAAAGTTGTTCCTGATAATGACAGAGATTATTTATGCAAAAGCACCTATACTATTTTACTTTACAAACTTGGTAAATATGAAGAAGCACTTAAAGAAGGAAGGAAAGCAATTAATTTAGCAAAATCTGATGAAGTTGATCATAAGGATATTGATCAATTAATGGATGAAATATTTTTAAAATTGAAATCAGGAAAATGATAATATTGTTTATTTAATTAAACAAGATAAGACATATACAAAGCTAATGACGGAGGACAACAAAAGTATTCAGCTGAGCCTGACATTTGAGAAATGGGATGGGAGTGGCTCGTTTACATGCATTTTTGGCTTGGATCGGAATTAACTTCCGGTTTTTTCAAAATAGTCCTGTATGATAATGTTAATTGGAAATTATTGTAATTCCACGTTCAACCCTTCGTTTTCAAATTGATTTACGTATTCCTGTAGATCAGTCCGGCTGCCGGTTTTGATAGTTGTTTTCCCCTTAAAGTGAGCCAACAAGGCCAGTTGCTCAGATTGCATTTCATCGAATTCCAAAATCTTTATCAGGCTTTCAACCACATGATCGAAAGTATTGTGGTCATCATTGTACAAAACAAGTTCTGCAGTATGACTGTGAATGTTGTCTGACGGTTTGTTATCCGGCTTATTATTTTTCTGGTTCATCTGCTACCTGTTCCTTTTAAGTGTCAGTTTATTTTCTGTGCCGGCAAATATACGCTTGATATTGGCAAAGTGTTTATAGACAACAATAAGAAATATCAACAGGGCAAAGATGAAGAAATACGGGTCTTTGGGGTACAAGTACAGAATAAACAGTAAAGGTAACGACATGGCACCCAGGATAGAGCCAAGGGAAACCATCCGGGTTATTAAAACAAACAGGAGGAAAATCCCCAGGCAAATGAGGAATACAAGAGGGTTGATACCAAAGATAACCCCGCTGGTAGTTGCTACTCCTTTGCCACCTCTGAACCCGGCAAAAACCGGGAAAATATGGCCTATTACGGCAAACAATCCAAACAACAACTCCGTGTGAATGATCTGTTGTTCACTGCCGGTCGGAACAAGTAAATAAAGTTTGACTGCTAAAAACCCTTTGAGCATGTCAACTAATAGAACAGGGATAGCGGCCTTGTAGCCCAGTACCCTCATGGTATTGGTAGCGCCTGAATTACCGCTTCCATGATTACGGATATCCATTTTGTAAAAATATTTACCAACCCAGTAGGCTGTTGGGATTGAGCCCAGCACATAGGAAAGTAGTACGAGGGGTATTATATAAATAAGCATGCTAATAAAGTTTCATTTCTTTTTTAAATCTCATCAGGTCACGGGTAGAACCTTGTTTGATCCTGTATTTGGGTTTTGAATTCTTAGACGCTGTTGAAGTCACCATCTCATTAAACTCGGAATCGGATGACAACACATTAAAGATTCCGTAAGCGTATTTGAAGAAATAATAATTGTATTCATCTGTCTGGAACATGAAATTAAGGACTGTACCACTTCTTCTTTTTGTGGTTTGAATGCCACCTTCAAGTTCTTTGTGTACCTCGTTTTTCATAATGTTCGATAAGCCAATTTTATTTTCCCTGGTTTCAAACATCCTCGAAATAGTGTTGTATGTCATTGTTATGTCAGTAAATACCAGTGTTTTGGTTAATGATTTTGAGGGTTTAAAAGTATTAAAGCCTTCAATATCGGCAAGCACAGATGCCCTTTCTTTTTCGTCATCGATTAGTTCAGCTATGGCTTTCATTACCTCAGAGTTATTTTCCCTAGTATCTTTCCTGAAATAACTATTTTCAACAACAATGTCTGTCAGTTTTCCGAGTGCCTTTTCATCAAAGGGGAAATTCAGGGTCATAGCTATATGAAATATGAAATTGCTGTCCGTTCCCGAATACCGGACATTACCTGCGGTTTTCACTTCAATAGATTTTATATCAGATCCAAAATCAATTGGCCCTTCATAATAAATATCTCCGGTACTTTCGCTGAATGTGTAATATTTGCCCTTCATGGCATCTTCAAAAACCTTGCTTTCGATTCCGTAAACGAATTTTTTTGCCTTATCATCATAATACAGCACACCGTTGTTAATCCCAAACACCTCCGGATGTGCCTGGTGTTTTAACTTGCCTAAAAATACATTATAGACATAAGGTGAATCTGTTCCTACATAGGCCCCTGTGTAGAGTGCCCGGCCATCCTTTCCGCGTGGGTCATTGAGGCTCAGGTACACTGAATCGGCATTGATCCTGTCATGGTATTCAAACCAAAATGTGTTAAGGTCTTTGATTTTATGATCGGGTTTAATATAGCCGTCAAAATCAAGTTTCTTAATATTTGAATTCATAGTAATATAACCGGAAAATCTAAACCTGGGATGCAAATGAAATACAATGGTATCCTGTATCCTGCCTTTAGCAAAGGCATGGTTTTCTTCGTCCACCCTTATCTGGTGCAACCTGATAGTTTGTTTGGTTTTGAATTTATCAATGTAGTCGTAGTAGCCATAGCCGGTAAATTTGTATTTGCCAAATACATTGATTAAACCATTGTAAATGGTATGATAAAAATGGGTGGTATCCATTTTGACAACTGCATTCTCCAATGACTGCATCATTGCATCTTCTTCAATGACTGCTTTGCCCTGGTCAGGATAAATATAAGCATCTGCTGAAGCAATGTAGGGGATTTTCTCTGCATTGATGGTGTAATTCTTCAAATTATAAACTGCAAAAGTTGATTGGAACAGCAAAGAGTCCTGTCCGCTTTTGGTCGACATAAAGTAACTGCGTTCCTTGGGCTGAATATCAGATTTTGATATTTCTACCCTATTTTCAATGCTGTACCATTTAAAGTCACGCATCGAAGTCAGGTATTTGTTGACCGGGAAATTGATTTTATTCCAGCCCGAATTGGATGTTCCCGTAGTAATTTCGGTATTCACATCCAGATCCATGGTTATATCTGCCGCTACAAAAGCCGACATTCCTTTTATGTCACTTTCGAGTTTCAAAATGGCTGATTTGGAATTCAGGTGCGTTGGCGTAAAGGTAAATATCTTCGATTTGATGGATGCGTATTTGTAATTCATAATACCCGAACTGGAAAGTTCAGTGGGGGTCAGCACCAGGTCACCGTTAAAGGCCAGCTCTTTTTCGAAAATAATGAACGGATTGACTTTTTGTTCAATGATCATGGAGTCAGTATAAGGATGCCAGCGTGTAAAAACATCCAGTCCTTTGACTTTTGGATAAATGCCCCGTGCATTCTGTTCTATATTGAACGAATCCGAATTTGATCTCATGGAGTCAAGGTACATGATAAAATCTGAAGAGACCGTGATAGAGGTGAGGTAATCAATTCGTCCGTTACCACGTAATCCGCGGTTACTCAGGTTGATTGTCAGGTCGCCTGTGCCTTTCTCCTCTCCCTGGTCGATATACATCGGGAACTCATCTGTTTTTGTAAATCCAAGAGAAAGATCAGGCTGGGGAACCAGTTTGTAATCGAAAATCGGGAATATCCCACCTGAAACAAAAGTTCCTTCGAACTCAAGGCCATCCATATAAAACTTGTCCAGGCTGTCAACCTGGAAAGGATTGATATTAAAATAAAACCTGTCACGGGAATAGTTTCCTCCCAGTATATGCCTGCTGTCGTAATAGACATACGAATTTTTGGTACAGTTAAAGATGGGGTATTCTGCATAATTAATTCTGCCGGATTTATTTTCCGGTTTATCAATAAGCAGGTTGCCCGACACATCCTGCAACACACTTTGGATTTGGGCAACGAGTGTAGGTTTCTCCGGGTCAAGCCGAACATACATCCTGACGGAGTCGATATTGCTCAGGTCGATCTTGAAATTTTGATAATCAAAGAAAAACCCATCACCGAAAAACTCAAATAAACCGGCCCGTACATACCCGCCAAACTCAAAATTCCTGTCTTTTTTCAGCAACAATTTCTGATCCTTGGGATAAACGTAAACCCTGTGGGTATCACTGAGCATGATGTTGCCAATCCCTTCCAGTTGCAGGTTGCCGGTGTTCAGGCTAAACTGGGCGTTGTTCTTTTTAATAACCGATTCCAGTTTCATATAGTCAAAGTCAACCTTGTTGTTGGCTGCGTTTTCAAAAAGAAAAGTTTTATCACGGACAATTATTTCGCCTTCCTTTTCTTTATAGATGATAAATCCCGTCATGGTCAGCCTGTATAGCAGTGGCTTCAGGTATTCGGGCCTGACCTGCATAAAGTTCGAAAAACCAAATACATCAAAAACATTGGTGTCGATTTGTTCACAATAGGCTTTTAACCTGTTGAGTGGGTGATAGGTAAGGACACTTTGGGTTTTAATGTATTCACTCTGCCTGAAATAATTCATGGAAGTGAAATAGGCAGAACCTTCGCTACCATAATACATGCGGAAGTCCATCAGGGCATCATCGATTTTCCATTCCAACTGGTCAAACTCCATTTCAAGCTGGTGGTAAGTGTCGTACATAGGGCTACGGTACATACCATCATCGCCTCTTGTCAAAACAACCTTTCTGTCGTTGATAGAGTAGTTAAAAATGATCTGGGGATGAAAGAATGAATCGCTTTCATAATAGATGGTCACTCGTGCATTACTGGCAACTATTTTTTCAGGCTCAATCTGGAACCTGTCGGATTCTACTTTCATGGTTTTTTTGCCTTTGAAAGAAATGTAGACTTTGGCATATTGCTTGGGGCCAAACTCTTCCATACTTCCTGAACCCATAACTCTTAAACCTTCCTGTGTAAATCCACCTACATATAACAGGTTTTTGGAAAGTTTGTCAAGAATGTAAACCGCCTTGTATGAGCGGAATTTCGGATACAGGGATTTTTTCCCTGCATAGGTTGTCATGGCTTTTTCTGTCAACCGCCCGATCAAAACTTCAGAAAAATATCTTTTATTCCAAAAAGTAACTGAGTCGGCAGTGAATTCTGCATTCCGGAGGCCAATCTGATAATCGTTAATCTCGCAATAAACATTGTTTGAATCTTCATAAACACGTTTCCAGTTGACATGGCCTTTTTCGCCATACCACTTATATGATAACGGGTAGTATTTCCCGGTTGTGCGGTGAATTTGAATGGTGTCTTCCCTGGTGCGGCACATGAGCGTGATAGGTGACATCACATTAATAAACGGTTTTTTCTTTTCATATCCAATGGAGTAATTCATAGAATGCAGGTACCATGTTTTCGAATCGGAAGAATAGAGGGCATTCTTTGTAAACAAGGTCAGGATGGCATCATTGAAATAGGAAAGTTTTCTTTTTGAATCGGTAAGTACAGATCGGTATGCTTTATCCCACTGGTTAAAAATAGCGGGTGGAATGTCATATTCTTTATATGCTATCAGGATTTCAAAGTAGTCGGCAAAATGTGGGACCGGCTTCATGTGGTGCCTTTTTAACATGTAATTGCACATGTCCTGAAGCTTTAGGTATTCTTCAGGCGAAAAAGCATCGGTTTCAATTAAGGTTGTAAACTTCTCGACAATATTTTCGGCCCTTTCTATTTTGTAGCCTTTGAAAAATGTCTTTATTTCTTTTTGAAATGTTTTCGGGTCTTTACTGAATGAATAGATTTGAGCCCACGAATCCTGAGCAAAGAATGCAAATAAAATCAGCAGCGCTATGATTTTGGATAAATACTTCATCAGCAATTACTTCGCAAATATACACAAACACCAATTATTAATTGATTCTGACTTTACGAGTCTGAAAACCAGTGCCCCAAACCCTTTCTCCACCAGGTTAACATCCTCCTGGAGAAAACCGCTTGTGATAACGAAGCCCTGCGGTTTGAGCAGGCTGTCAAGTTCA
>CAZVAY010000147.1:0-6882 GCA_964625265.1 uncultured Sphingobacteriales bacterium
GAATAAACAACGGTACTTTTTGAATTATGATACAGAATTAATATTGTATCATCATAATTACGCGGAACACATTACCGACATACCCTACGGGCAATACACGGTAGAAGATTCATTCCTGGGCCATCCGGAGTTGCCTAAATACTACGTAGTTTATCATTTAAATTATAAAAGTTCGCAAAACGGCTATAAGGCTTATCCGGCACAATTAAATATAAAAATGGCTGCCAATGGTAAACATCTGAATTTAAACTGGACACCCTATTTTGATACGACAAAATACAATTACCAACAAAATATTTACAGAGGCCAGCGTTATAACGACATGAAGAAAATAAAGTCGCTAAACCCTGATGTTACAAATTTTACAGATACCGATGCACCTGAAGGGAATGTGATTTATTATGTTGAAACCTTACTGGGAACAAATAAAAAACTTGTTCCGGGAAAATATCTTCGCTCAAAATCCAACTTTGTTCAAATTATTTACAATTCTTTACAAAATGAGGATCCAGCACTTCCTAAGGTTTATCCCAACCCGTCAAATGGAATTGTTCATGTAGATATGCCCGATGCACCGGAAGTAGTCCGTGTATATACCAGCCTTGGGCAAATGGTTTATACAAAGTTATCTCCGGGACCTCATTCACGCATTGACCTGAGCAACGAAGACGCAGGAATTTATTTCGTGGAAGTGGTTGCCGCAAACAAAACCTACTTCGTTCAACTCGTTATTCACTAATGCTTCAAATCCCCGCTTCCGCACGGCTCTGGCCATGGGGCAGCGGGGGATTACGATAAACCTAATGAAAAGGATCAGGCATTATCTACGCGGAGGGGTTGTGCATTTTTTGGGGAGGGGAGGTAGCCTCATCCCTGGTAATTGGATCGAGGCCCGTGTCAGGATTATTTTCTTTGTTTGCTATTCCATTTGCTTGAACAGGAGTCAATGTTATAAGTATGATAAATTTGTAAATTAGCTGCCTTATTTTTTGAACCAATAAAACAGATTCCATGAAAAATATTCTCGTTTTTCTTGTTGTGGTTGCCCTGGCAGGGATGATTTCCTGTGACAGGCAGGCTGAAACAAATGTTGAAAAACAATCTATTGACCAGGCTACAGACAGTGTTTTTATTAAAGCCAATGGCAGGCTTACAGCTGAAGTATTGTGGAAATTCGGGCGATTAAGCGACATTCACCTCTCACCTGATGGTAATTCTGTGGTTTATGGGGTTACCCGTTACAATCTCCAGGATAACAAAGGCAATCGAAACCTGTTTAGTTTGGATGTGGAAAGTGGAGAAGTGACGCAATTGACCGATTTTGAAGGTTCGGAATTCAACGTTGCCTGGCGGCCTGATGGTCAGAAAATCGGATTTATATCTGCTAAGGATGGCACCCCTCAGGTATACGAAATGGATGCTGATGGGCAAAATGTTGTTCAGGTTACCGATTTTGAAGGGGGTATTAATGGTTTTGAATACAGTCCGGACGGGAAACATATTCTCTTTATTTCAGAGGTTAAACTGGATAATACCCCGCAGGATATTTATCCCGACCTTCCACAAGCCAATGTCCATATTGTCAATGAACTCATGTACCGTCACTGGGACCAGTGGCATCATTATACCTACAGCCATGTATTTGTTGCACCCATTGAGGATGGTAAAATCGGTGAGGCAAAAGATATCATGAAAGATGAAAAATATGATTCTCCGTTAAAGCCCTGGGCAGGCATGGAACAAATTGCCTGGAGTTCTGATGGAAAAAAGGCCGCTTATGTCTGTAAAAAAATGAGCCCCAAAGAATACACCCTTTCCACCAATTCAGAGATTTATCTGTATGACCTTGAAAATGGAGAGACAACCTGTCTGACGAAAGAGGGTTTTGAAGGCTACGACCAGGACCCTGTTTTTTCTCCCGATGGCCGGTATCTGGTATTCAGAAGTATGAAGGAAGACGGGTTTGAGTCGGATAAAGACCGGATCATATTGTATAACTTTGAAACAGGGGAGTTCAAAGACCTTTCAGAAAACTTTGACCAGAGCTCCTCCACCTTTGTATGGGATACAGACAGCAAAGGATTTTATTTTATCAGCGGAATTAATGCTACCTACCAGGTGTATCATTGCGATATTGCTACCCATGACATCAAACAGGTCACCGATGGCTGGCACAACTACCAGGAACTGGCTTTGGGTGATGGTTTTCTTGTAGGCACAAAGATGTCTATGAGCATGCCTACCGAAATATTCCGGATTGATGCTGAATCCGGGGATGAAACCCAACTCAGCTTTACCAACCAGGATATTTTTGACCAGATAAAAATGGGCGAGGTCAAACAGCGCTGGATAGAAACCACCGATCACAAAAAGATGCTGACCTGGGTGATTTATCCACCCGATTTTGATTCAACAAAAAAATACCCGACTTTGCTTTACTGCCAGGGCGGGCCACAAAGCGCTGTCAGCCAGTTTTTCAGCTATCGCTGGAATTTCCAGATCATGGCTTCCAATGATTACATTATTGTTGCTCCCAACAGACGTGGATTGCCCACATTTGGCCAGGAATGGAACGACCAGATCAGCGGGGATTATGGCGGACAAAATATGCTGGATTATTTCAGCGCCATTGACGAACTGGCCAAAGAACCTTATGTTGATGAAAAAAACCTTGGTGCCGTTGGTGCCAGTTATGGCGGTTATTCGGTATTCTGGCTGGCGGGGCATCACGAAGGCCGCTTTAAGGCCCTGATAGCTCATTGCGGCATCTTTAACTTTGAAAGCATGTATGGTGGCACGGAGGAGTACTGGTTTGTAAACAAAGACATGGAAGGGCCCTACTGGGAAAACCCCAAACCGACAAGTTATATGTATTCACCCCACCTGGCCGTACAGAACTGGACTGCTCCCATTTTAATCATCACTGGTGAGCATGATTTCAGGATTCCTTATACACAAAGCCTGGAAGCTTTTGATGCAGCTCAGCTACTTGGTGTTGAAAGCAAGTTACTTGTGTTTCCGGATGAATCCCATTTTGTTACCCAACCACAAAATGCCGTACTCTGGCAACGTGAATTTTTTGGCTGGCTTGATGCCCACCTGAAATGAATCGTATGTTCAGCTTTTTGTATCACAGAAGCAACTACAGGTACTATTTCTGGGGTTGGATTTTCCTGATCATTTTATTGTACCTGGTTCCGGGATTGGTCTTAGAGGAGGTGCAGATCAGGATCAGGCAACTTGAATTCGAAATTCGGTTTGACTACCTGGCACACTTTAGTGTCTTTTTTATCTGGACGTTTATTTTTGTCGTGTGGAAATGGCCGGAGATCGTAGGGAGGCGGCACAATTCATTAGGGCTGTTTATCAGCTTAGGTTTTTTGTTTTCATCCTCTATTGAGATATTGCATTATTATATTCCAACCAGGACATTTAACCCGATGGATATGATCTCCAACGCAAGCGGTTTTATCATTGGGGTGATATTTATCTTGCTTGTAACCTATACCGGCTTTCTCAGACGCTTTGTGGATTTTTTAAAGAAATTTGACTAAAGGCTTTGTATATTTGAATCATGCAATTCCGAAAATCCGGATATGATGAACTTGACAGCAACCTCAAAAAGTTGCTGGACCTGGCTTTTGAAGTTAAAAAGAACTCCTATTCGCCATATTCGGATTATCCGGTTGGTGCAGCGTTGACAACCCTGACGGGTGAAACATTTACCGGAACCAATGTAGAGAATGCATCTTATGGTTTGTCGGTTTGTGCAGAGGTAGGCGCCATTCAGGCTGCCGCATCAGCAGGATTTACAAAAATCAAAGCCATTGCCGTTGTCGGAGGGGTGGCAGAACAGGAAATTATTCCAACACCCTGCGGCAGGTGCCGGCAACTCATCATGGAGTTCTCCGAACATGGCCCTGAGAGTGTCAGGGTGGTATTGGCCAACCACAATATGACGGCTATTTTGGTTACATCCATTGCCGAGTTGCTTCCCATGCCTTTTGGCCCGGTAAACCTTGACCTGAAATGAATAGGAAGGTTGTTCTTTTGATCCCCCAAGGCGTCTTGCTATTGCTCCTGGCCTTTACTTCCGGGGCTCAAACCCCGCTTACAGATATCAGTTTCTGGGAACCCTATGCCGTAGACTTTAAGTTTGTTAAGGCTGCTGCCGATACTGGCGTTATTACCGATGAAATTGCCAAATACCTGTTGGATGAAAAAGTATCAAACGACTTAAAGGCAGCCATTATCAATGCCCTTTCTTTTGATTTTGAAGAAAAACACAATGCAACGGTATATCTGCAAAGACTGAAACCGAAATACCACTTTGCCGAATCGGGTTATTTACCCCTGGATACACTCAACGCACAGGAGCTTCTTTGTTATGGCTACCTCACGGTCATGGATAACTATTTTGAATTTCAGGAAGCCATTCCGATCCTTGAACTGGCCATTGAAAAAGAACCGTTGGATTGCTCTATTAACCTGGTACTTGCGATATTGAAAGCCCAACAAGGATATATGAAAAGTAGTTGTGAAGCTGCCCATCAATTATCCCTGTTTGAAAACTCATTTGATTATTTTAGCTCACCAATTCTCAAAGAGGCGTACAGGGAAATCACAAAATACCAGAAAGAGCTTGAAAAAAAATGTGAATCGAGGTAAGGTCAGCGTTTTGTGGCTTTTTTCGATAAACGGTAATAAAAGTAACCTACACCTGCGAGAACGAAAAGAGAGATAAACTGGGAATGTGACAAGACATTGTCAATAATATATCCGCGTTCGTAATCACCCCTGAATATTTCAATGATGCTCCTGCCTATGGCATAAAGGAACAGGTAGATAAGGAAAAGTTGGCCGTCAAATTTTTTACGTTTTTTGAGGATCAGCAGGATTACCAATATTGTTATAAGCATAATGATGCTAAAGACAGGCGTTGGATACAAAGGGGTATTCAAAGGGTTGGCAGCGCAGTGCGGGTCGGTATAAACAATCCCTATCCAGCTATCGGTAGGCTTGCCATGGCAGCAGCCGGCATTCAGGCACCCCAACCGACCGAAAGCATGGACGATAGTGGCCGTAACAGCCATAATATCCAGCATAGGCAAAATGGGAATTTTGTTTTTTTTAAAAAACCATAACATGGAAGGAATGGCAAACAACAGCGAGCCGTAGAAAACAAATCCACCACCGAAATTCCGGATCATGTTAGCCGGATGTCCAAAATAGTAGGAAGGTTTTTCGAAATAGAAAAAAATCTTGCCACCTATAACGGCTGCAAGGATCAAAATCAGCAACAGCGAAGTCATGGTATCCTGGTCTGTTCCAAATTGTTTTTTAGCCTGACGGGCCGTGTAGGTAAAACCGGCCAGGATCCCCAGGGCGATGCAAAAACCATAGGTATGGACCGTCAGGTAATGTGTATGAAGCACAGATTGTAAAAATTCCGGTAGAGGGATTTTAAATAATTCCGGGTACATGGTTGATTTTTTTACAAAAGTACAGGAATTTTTTACCAATGAAATAATTTATAGCCTTTCATTAATCAAGCATAAAATCAAAATGATTTATACGGTTTTTATCAAAAATTTATAACTTTGGGCAAAAAGAATAAAATTATGAAATGGAGTTATTGGTTGTTGATAATGTTATGTTTTTATTATCCAAAAATTTCCACAGGCCAGGCATCGGGAGACTTTAGGTCGGCAAGCGATGGAAGATGGACTAATTCATCAACATGGGAAGAATATAATGGGAGCGCCTGGGTGTCAACCTTGGATACTCCAACTTCAACCACTAATGTTACAATTCAGGCTAATCATACGGTTACTTTGCCATCAAGCGGTACAAGGGATTGTAAAAACCTTACTATTGAAAGCAATGGGAAATTTTGGGCCAATAGTACAACAATGAGTTCCTCAAGGTATTTAAGCCTTTATGGAAATATTGTTTGTAACGGAACTATAGGCAACGGCAATGGCAACGATGATAAAATATCTTTTTACCTGAAAGGAAGCAGTACCACAATATCCGGTTCAGGTAGTATGACTGTTAACAGAATTTACAAACCATCAGGGGCAACAGGACAGACCACATTGATATTTGGGATGGATTGCCAAATCAGATATAATGGGAATGCATTATATAATTATTATTCATCCTCTGCGAATAGTTTAACCATAACAATTAATGAGGGCGTAACAGTTGAGTTGTCCGGGAACGGTGCATCACCAGCCGGTGATTTACATTTGAGAACTCATGATAATTTAACAATTTATGGCCACTTAATAGTTAGCGGTACTTCTACCAATGATGCAGGTGCGTCCGGTTTAACGATCAAATCAACAAGTACAGGAACAGGTTCTCTTGTTACTGCTTCCGCCATCGGTGCTACGGTAGAAAGATATATAACGGTAACAACTACAGCGAAAAATCATTTTGTTTCTTCACCGGTTTCCGGTGACACTATAGCAAATATCCTGGATGCAACACTTGGCAATTATAATGCTTATAAATATGATCCCGCACAGGCAGGAAATAAATGGGTCAGGGTTTTTGCAGGAGACAATATGACTGCGGGTGCAGGATATATTATTCCTTATTCTCATGCAACTACTAATTACAAAGATATCACCTACTCCGGCACAATCAATACATGGGGTGTTGCATCTGCGATGAGCTCTTTCATCCGGGTTACGACTAACTCCAAATTTGTTATACTATTGTCATTTTTATGAAAATAAAACGAATTATGCATGGTGCTTGTGGCAAATTCGATATTCATCCGACTGCATAACTGGTATAAAGAAAGAAGGTCCTGCGCATTCTTGTCTGAGATGACCATTCCGAAGCCCACATCTTTAACGCCCACATCAAGCA
>CAZVAY010000148.1:0-6873 GCA_964625265.1 uncultured Sphingobacteriales bacterium
TGTTGTAAAAATACCCTTCATAAACATAATTTTAAATGTTAAAAAATATCAAATATATACATATATTTATATGAAAGGCTATAGGACATTATTTTTTACTGAAGGTATCAGCAATTCAGGCCATAGAGAATTTGAAATAATCAAATTCGGTGTTTACTCCAACCCGAAACCGTAATAGCTTTTGCTGCCATCAGTTTCGTATCCTTCAATAAGAACACCGCTTTCGCTCCTGGAAATAAGCTCCAGGACATCCTCCGGTGTTTCGACTGTTTTTTTATCAATTCTTGTAATGATAAAACCTTTTTTAATCCCTGCATTTCTGAATTTACCAGGCCCGACAAATTCAACTGCTACTCCGTTTTCGAGCCCATATTCTTTAAGCTGATCTTTTGCCGCTTTATTAAGTTTTGCACCGAGGATTTCTTCAATCTTATCAGTTTCGGAAACAACAATTTCTGTGTTTCCTTCCAGGTCTTTCAATACCACACTGACTTCTTTCAGGTGTCCTTCCCTTGAATAGGTCACTTTGATTTTGTCACCAGGCCTGTTCATCGAAACATATTCCTGCAACTCCGGTACTGAATTAACTTCTTTGTCTCCAATTTCCAGGATAATGTCTCCTTTCCTGATTCCGGCTTTTTTTGCAGCGCTATTGTCCATAACATCGGCAATCAGCACACCTTTTATTTCTTTCATGTTGTGCTCACGCGCAATATCCTGTGTAACCTCCTGAATGTTGACACCAAGATAGCCGCGTTGAACCCGGCCATATTCCATGATATCTTCAACAATTTTTACCACCAGGTTTGACGGGATCGCAAAGGAATAGCCCTGGTAAGCACCCGTGTTGGAAGCTATGGCAGCATTGATTCCTACCAATTCGCCTTTTACATTAACAAGTGCTCCTCCGGAATTACCCGGATTTACTGCAGCATCAGTCTGGATAAATGATTCCACTGCACTGCCTCTTCCTAAAATGCCAATACTACGTGCCTTGGCGCTGACAATTCCGGCAGTTACTGTGCTGGTTAAATTAAAAGGGTTACCCACTGCCAATACCCATTCACCAACCTGCAGGTCATCTGAATTGCCATATTTCAGGTAAGCAAGATCAGAGGCATTGATTTTTATAACAGCCAGATCGGTGTTTTCATCCCTTCCAATAATTGTTGCTTTGTAAACATGTTTGTCAAAAGATACAACCTCAATGTCAGTGGCACCTTCAATAACGTGGTTGTTGGTCACAATATATCCGTCATCTGAAATGATAACCCCGGAGCCGCTGCCCTGTACCGGCATTTCAAACATACGTGGGTCAAAGTATTTAAAAAACGGATTGCTGTGATAAGCATCTGTATTCGTTTGGGTAACCTTGGTTTTGATATGGACCACAGTGGGCGTGACCCGTTCTGAAATCTCGGCAAAATCAAATGTCGGGATAGTAATATTTTCAACTTTATAATCTGAAACCTTTGCCGGAATTTTTTGTGCTGTTGAAGCATCTGAATTCCTGGTGAAAGATGAATAGATAGCAATGGATAAAATGCCACCAAGCACTGCGGCCACCAATAATAAAACTAAAGTACGTACATTATTTTTCATCATTTCTCATTTTTTTGTTTGACAGCGGCATCAGGTCAAATGATATGCCAGCTGATTTTTGATTAACTTTTTTTAACCAATTCCTGATTTAGTTTAAAAATATATTCCAGGATTTCTTCCCTGCCTGAACCGGTTTTGGCCGAAGTTTGAAAAATTGGTGGAAGTTCTTCCCAGAATTTGTTTAGTTCCGTTTTAAAATCCAGGATATTTTCTTCTATCCTTGATTTTGAACTTTTGTCAATTTTTGTAAATACAATGGAAAAGGGCATCCCGTTCTCACCGAGATAATTAATAAAGTCAATATCAATTGCCTGAGGAGGGATATTGGCATCAACCAGGACAAAAATATTGACAAGGCTTCGTCTCAGCCTGAAATAATCAACCAGGCTTTTGTTCCACTTTTTCCGTTCTGTTTTGGACACCTTGGCATAGCCATATCCGGGCAGGTCAACCAGGTTCCATGAATCATTGATCACAAAAAGGTTAATTGCCCTGGTTTTTCCCGGTTTTTTTGAAACCAAAGCAAGCTCTTTACGGGCGCAAAGCATATTGATCAGTGAAGATTTGCCCACATTTGATCGTCCGATATATGCGTATTCAGGATGGGTAGTTGCGGGCATACTTTTTACAGTCGGATGACTCGAAATGTAATTGGAGGAAGTTATCTTTAACCTGGAATTCATGACTGGAAAAAGGAAAAAAAGCGATTTTTTTCGCTTGTAAATCAAAAATTAAATTTGTTAAATTGCACCGCGAATTTACAAACATTAAGATGCTTAGGCAGTTAAATTTAAAAATTAAATAATGACTTATATTCCAAATACAGATGTGGAAAGAGCTGAAATGCTCAAGATGATCGGTGTGAATAATCTGGAAGACCTGATCTCAAATATACCACCTTCACTTAGGATAAAAGGAGGTTTAAACCTTCCTGAAGGTTTGTCAGAGTTTGAAACCGGCAAAGTTATGCGTGACCTTGCCCAAAAAAATATGACGGTCACTGATTACGCAAATTTTATTGGTGCCGGTGCATACGACCATATTACCCCTTCCATCGTTGATTTTGTTATTTCACGGCCGGAATTCTATACGGCCTATACACCTTACCAGGCTGAGCTTTCCCAGGGGACCCTGCAAGCCATGTACGAATTTCAAACTTCAGTTTCGCTTATTTCGGGATTGGATATTTCCAATGCCTCTATGTACGATGGGGCCAGTGCACTGGCTGAAGCTGCCCTGATGGCTATGCATGTTAGCCGCAAGAATAAAATTTTGGTGAGTCCTACAATCCATCCGCATTATATTGACGTTGTTAAAACTTATCTTCAGGGAATTGATGCTGATATTCAAATCATGGAGGAGAAGGAGGGTAACCTTGACCTGGATTCTCTTGCTGCAAACCTGGATGATAGTACAGCTTGTGTTTTGGTTCAACACCCAAACTTTTACGGCTGTCTGGAAGAGGTAGACAAGATCAATGACTTAATAAAGCAATTCCCAAAAGTTCAGTATGTTGTTTCATACAACCCGGTTACTGTCGGATTGCTCAAGTCACCGGGCGATTATGGTGCTGATATTGCCGTAGCTGAAGGGCAACCCCTGGGGATACCGCTAAGTTTTGGTGGGCCCTACATAGGCTTGTTTTCAACCAAAGAAGCTAACATTCGGAAAATGCCTGGCAGGATGGCAGGGAAAACCATTGATACCCATGGCAAAGAAGGCTTTGTTCTGGCATTACAAACGCGGGAACAGCACATCAAAAGAGAAAGGGCCACATCCAATATCTGTACAAACCAGGGATTAATGGCGGTTGCTGTATTGACATATCTTTCGTACCTCGGCAAAAAAGGCCTGGTTGAAGTGGCAAATCTTTGTTACAACAATGCTCATTACCTGGCTTCCGAAATTGAAAAAATACCTGGTTTCAGCTTGAAATATAAAAAAGAGTTTTTCCATGAATTTGTCCTTGAAACAGACAAGGATATTAGCTTAATACTCTCGAATCTTCAAAATAATAAAATCTTTGGTGGCCTGAACCTGGATAGGTTCGGGCAGAAGGGACTGCTCGTTGCAGTGACTGAAAAACGGACCAAAGAGGAAATGGACAGTTTTGTTGAGTTAATTAAAAACGCCTGACAACCCTCATCCCAACTTATGAATAAACAGGTTTATTCTAATATTGTTGGCAAGGGTAAAAAAGCCCAGGTCAGGCATATGTTTAACAGTATTGCTCACCGCTATGATCTGTTGGATCATATCCTTTCGTTAAATATCGACAAACGATGGCGGAATAAGGCAATTAAAATGTTGAAGCCTTACCAGCCCCGACAAGTTCTTGATATTGCTACCGGTACGGCAGACCTGGCTATTACCGGGGCAAGAATATTAAAACCGGAAAAAATTTCAGGTATTGACATTGCTGAAGAGATGCTCGCACAAGGCAGGATAAAAGTAAAGCAGGCACAACTATCTGATATCATTACACTAACAGAGGGGGATGCTGAGAAAATCCCTTTCGAAAGCAATTTGTTTGATGCCGTTACCGTTGCTTTTGGCGTTCGGAATTTTGAAGATCTTGATATGGGCTTAAAGGAAATCTACAGGGTGTTAAAACCAAAGGGTAAATTATTGGTACTGGAATTTAGCCTGCCGGGAAACAGGCTTGTTCGTTGGGTATACCATTTTTATTTTCATAAGCTGGTTCCCTTTATTGGCGGGCTTTTGACCGGAAGTCAAACAGCTTATCGCTACCTGCCCGGTTCTGTAGATCAGTTCCCGTATGGAAAGATATTTATCAATATTCTTGAAAATAACGGATTTAAAGAAGTAATTTGCAGAAAATTTAGTTTCGGAATTTGCAGCGCCTATTTAGCCATAAAATAATAACCCTGGTTTTTCTGGGTTCCCTAATCCTGTTGTTTGGCAGCAGAAGCAGTGGGCAAACCATGAATCTTGAACGTTTTGATTATGGCCGTAAGATACATTTTGGGTTTACGCTTGGAACCAATTTCGCAGATTTTAAATATGAGTTTTCAGATAACTTTTATCACAACGACAGTCTGTTAACGGTTGAAATCAGCCAGTTCCCGGGAATAACAATAGGGGCTATCAGCGACCTTCATTTTGGCGAATTCTTTGATTTGCGTGCTATCCCTTCCCTCGTTTTATCAGAGCGCTCGATTTCTTACAACTTTATTGACGGCTACAACCCTACAAAAAGGGTGGAATCCATTTTTGCGGAACTGCCGGTTCATGTAAAATTCAAATCTGTCAGGCATGGCAATGTCAGGTTCTATGTGATAGGTGGAGGAAAAGTATCCTATGATTTTGGCTCCGATGCCAGTGCACACAGGGATCCTAATAATCCTATCCTGGCCATTGAACCCTGGGCCTATTCCTGGGAATATGGTTGCGGCCTCGACCTGTATTTCTATTGGTTTAAGTTCTCACCTGAAATCAAACTTTCCAAAGGGATTAATAATATATTGACACCTTATAATGATGTTTATTCAAATGTTTTCGACAGGTTATTATCAAACTTTGTCTTTATTTCCTTCCATTTCGAAGGATAGCCTTTGAATTTCATTTACTTGAAAAAACAACATTTTGTATATTATTCTTAAAATGAAACTTTATTTCGGAATAAATAAATATACATTTAAATTTGATGATTCGATAAAGCCATGGATAAAATTCAACTGAAAATATTAGGGATTTCAGCAGGGAATGTAGCTTCGTCCTATACCCTGATCCTGGAAGAAGTAGTAGGTGAAAGAAAACTACCCATTGTAATTGGTGTACTTGAAGCGCAGGCAATTGCCATTCAACTCGAAAAGATTGAACCGATAAGACCTATGACGCACGACTTGTTTTTGTCATTTGCCAAATCTTTCAACCTGAAACTCAAGGAAATCATCATTCAAAAATTACACGAAGGAATATTTTATTCTTACCTGGTTGCCACCAATGGAAAGGAAACCAAGTTTATTGATTCGCGAACTTCAGATGCCATTGCGTTGGCCCTCCGGTTTAATTGCCCTATTTATACCTATGAAAGTATCATGAAAGATGCCGGTATTGCCATGAAATCTGAACAATTTAAGGAGGCAGATTCTGAAGAAGACCTGGAAGACCTGGATATTGAAAAAGAATTAATGGAAGATGATAACATCAGCCCTACAAAAGAAGATGATCTGTCCTCGTTACAAGTCAGGGAACTGAAATTAATGCTTGAAAAAGCAATTGCCGAGGAAGATTATATTCTGGCGGCAAAATGCAGGGATGCCATTAAAAAGAAAGAAGAAGGAAAATAAAATATTCATGAAACGAAATGTCGCACTTACTTTAGGGCTGGCTTCTTTTCTCACATTAACAATAATTTTTACACAACAATTATCCGCATCACCGGGCAAACAAACGAAAGACCTTATTGTTGGTAGTTGGTACATCTATCCGGGTACCCTGGGGAAAATAGATATGCAAAGCAGATCCAAACCTGTTAAACACAGGTTTGAGTTCAGGAGTGACCAAACATATCATTATCAACTTGCCGGGGAAAAAGAACCCATTACCGGCAAATGGTGGCTGGCAGAAAATGAAAATGCCATGATCCTGATGATCCAAAGAAAGGGTTATTCTGCTCCGGTTGAATTTAAAGTATTGAAATATTCCCAGCAGGAAATTGTCATTCAAAGGGATGATGATGCCATGTTGTTGATTTCGGAAAAACACAAGCGTCCGGGTATTGACCGTTTCAGGGGACTACTGGGTGTCATCACACTCCTGCTTATAGCTTTGCTTTTGAGCAATAACAGGAAAAAGATCAATTGGCGAACACCCCTTGTCGGTATTGCGTTGCAGGTAATATTTGCTATTGCAGTTTTAAAAGTCGGGTTTGTCAGGTTTATTTTCCAGGGCGTATCTTCATTTTTTGTCAAATTACTGGCCTTTACACGGGAAGGGTCTCTTTTCCTATTTGGCAACCTGATAGAAAATACCGACTCTTTTGGATATATTTTCGCATTCCAGGTTTTACCAACTGTTATTTTCTTTTCGGCATTTACTTCCGTGCTCTATTATTTTGGAATACTTCAGTTTATTGTAAAAATATTTGCCTGGGTCATGCAGCGGGCCATGGCATTGTCGGGTGCAGAAAGCCTGGCGGCAGCAGCCAATATATTTATCGGGCAGACCGAAGCTCCGCTGGTTATCAAACCTTATTTACCCAAAATGACCAAGTCGGAGATGATGGCACTCATGACGGGGGGCATG
>CAZVAY010000149.1:0-6846 GCA_964625265.1 uncultured Sphingobacteriales bacterium
TAAATCTACAACACAGGACGGGGAAAGTATTGTTTCAAGAAAATGGGATTTCAAGTCCGATGGTGTCATTGATAAGACAACCAAAAACCCAAACTACACCTTTCCGAACTATGGAACCTTTTCAATCAGGCTCATCGTAACAACTGAGTTTGGGTGTATTGATACAGTAGAACAAATCAGTAATGTATACCAGAATCCTGTTGTCAGCTTTTCAGCTTCAGTTTCATCTCTTTGCCAAAACGATAGTGTGTTATTCAAAAACCAATCAACTGCTGCAGATAGTTTTAGCTGGAATTTTAAAGACGGCTCAAATTTCCAGACTACATCAAAAGATTCTTTCTGGCATCCGTTCACTGCTTCCGGGAACTACTATGTATCGCTCCGGGCACTTAATTACCATGGTTGTGTTACTGCCGATTCGCAGATCATTACCATTAAACCATCCCCTACCAGTAATTTTGTTTCAAACGTTACCCAGGGTTGCGAACCTCTTGTTGTCAGTTTTACAAATTCCTCCATATCTGCAACCAGCTATTACTGGGATTTTGGCAATGGCATTGTTTCCTCAAAGCAGGACACCCAGGTTACCTACCAGCATTACAGTTATGCTGACACTACTTACACTGTCAGGTTGATCTCTGAAAAATCAGGGTGCTATGACACTCTGGAAAAAAATATTGTTTTATATCATAAACCAAATTCCTTATTTTCACTGCTACCGGATTCTGGCTGTTCACCGCTGACCGTCAACACCAATAACCAGTCACATGGAGGGGACAGTTTCTACTGGTCATGTACATCAGGTGACACTTCAACACAAATAAATCCGGTATTCTCATTTGGCAATTACCTCTTTCAGGATATCACCTATGACCTGACCTTATATGCCATGACCGACAACGGTTGTTCCGATACTTCAAAAACCCAGATCAAGGTAAAACCGGCTCCATTCGCACTTTTTACTTCAAACAAAATTCAGGGTTGCGACCCATTGGATGTTTCCTTTACCAACCACTCCATTATTGCCGATTCATTTTATTGGGATTTTGGAGACGGTACGCTTAGTTTTCTGGAACACCCTTCCCATCAGTTTGCAGGGACATGGACGGATACTTCTTACCTGGTACGGTTAATTACTGTCAATAATAACGGCTGCACTGATTCATTTTCAAAGTCAATTAATCTGTTTAAAAAAGTGAATGCCTATTTCAACAACCATGATACTGCCTGTATTCCATTCAGTGTCAATTTTTTTGATTCATCCACTAATGCTGATTACCGGACCTGGGATTTTGGTGATGGAAATTCCTCATCGGCTCAAAACCCGTCTCATATTTACACCACTGCCGGCACTTACCCTGTCAAGCTCATCATTTCCAACCAGGCAGGTTGCTCCGATACTTTTGTAATTCAAAATGCTGTCAAAGCGAATGCTGTCCCTTCAGCCAACTTTACTGCCAACAAATACAATGGTTGTGAACCGTTAAAAGTCAGTTTCACTAATTTATCTTCCCTTGCTGATTCATCCACCTGGTATTTTGGTGACGGAGATTCATCGGTTCTGGCCAATACTTCCCACATTTATTACACACCAAACCAGGACACCACTTATCAAGTCACTCTTTTTGTGCAAACCCTGGAAGGCTGCACAGATAGTTACACAAAATCTGTCAGTACTTACAAGAGTGTCACTGCCTACTTCAATCAAGCCGACTCTGGCTGTAAGCCTGTTACGGTACAGTTTACCGATAGCTCTTCCAATGCCAACAGTTGGTTCTGGAACTTTGGTGACGGAAATAGCTCCACCCTGCAAAACCCCATTTACAACTATAGCCTGGCAGGCAATTATTCCGTTAGCCTGATTGCATCGAACTTCCGGTGTAAAGACACTTTCAGTCTTCAAGACAACATCAAAGTGTTTGAAATGCCGGATGCCCTGTTCAGCCACCCGGTCAACACAGGCTGTGAACCATTGGGTATCAGCTTTACAAACCTATCCTCTAATGCCGACTCAATCATCTGGTGTTTTGGTGACGGATCTTTTGATTCTACTTCCACCAACCCTTTGCATAACTACACCACTGGCTCGAATGACACCTTTTATATAGCAAAACTGATTGCCTCAACAATCCATGGGTGCATTGACTCATTTGAAAGTAAAATTACTGTGTATAACGCAGTAACCTCCCGGTTTAATCAAACATTCAGCGGATGCTCACCGGTCAGTGTACAGTTTTATGACAGTTCTCAATTTGCCCAGTTCTGGCTTTGGGATTTTGGCAACGGAGTAAAATCCATCTCGCAAAACCCATCCTATACCTACACAAACCCCGGTATCTACCATGTCAGCCTTATCGCTTCCAACCTGCACTGCTCCGATACATTTTCTTTGTTAAATGCGGTTACGGCCTATGAGGTTCCCACATCCCTGTTTGCTACCAATATTCAAACAGGCTGTGAGCCCTTAAAAGTTCAATTCAATGACCAATCGAATAAGGCCGACAGCATATACTGGAAATTTGGTGACGGCCAACAATCCAACATCGCTGATCCCTTACATACTTTTACAACCCCATTGCAGGATACAGTTTATACAACATGGCTTTTTGCCAAAAATAACCTGGGCTGTCTTGATTCCTTCTCACGGCAGATCAATGTTTACAAATCCGTGCAGGCAGGATTTTCAAAAACCGATAGCGGATGCGTGCCACTAACAGTCCGGTTTTTCGATTCTTCCTCTTTTGCCAATTACTGGTTATGGGACTTTGGTGATGGGAATACCTCCACCCAGGTCAATCCGTCCTATGTATATTACAACCCTGGGGAATACAACGTGACCCTTGTAGCATCGAACTACAGATGTGCAGATACCTTTGTTATTAAAAAAAGCATCAGGACCTTTGAAAACCCCGTCAGTTTGTTTTCAACAAACAGTATCCAGGGCTGCGAACCTTTGGATGTGCAATTCAGTGATCAATCCTACCTGGCCGACAACCTGCTATGGGATTTTGGTGATGGAACCTACTCAAGCCTTGCGGATGTCCTGCACACTTTCAATTCAAACTACAGGGATACCAGTTTTACCGCGCGTCTTATCGCATCTACAAACAAGGGTTGTTACGATACCTTTTCCAAGAAAATTACTGTTTTCGGAGCTGTGAATGCCGGTTATTCCAGGTACGATAGCGGTTGTGTTCCGCTCAAAGTACAATTTACCGACAATTCCACAAACGCCCTATTTTGGTTCTGGGATTTTGGAAATGGTTCAGCTTCTGTCAATCAATCCCCTGAGAACATTTATTACAATCCGGGTATCTATTCAGTCCGGTTGATAGCATCCAATAATTACTGTTCAGATACGATGATCCTGAACAACAACATCACTGCATGGGAAGTTCCTGTTTCCCGGTTTATCACCAACAAAGACACCGTCATCTTCCCCAACAATACTTTTGATTTCATCAGCCTGAGTAAAACCAATCTTTCGCATACCTGGTTATATGGGGATGGCAGTACCGGAAGCGGAATTAATTCCTCCCATAGTTTTGGCGATACAGGTTACTACAAATCCGCACTTGTTGTTGCTACTGCGCACTGCTCCGATACTTCCTACAGAACCGTCAGGGTGGTTCCTCCCCTGCCACAACCGGATTTTACTTTCTGGCCCAATGACGGATGTATTCCGCTAACCGTACATTTTAGCGACAACTCGAAATATGGCAATGCCTGGATATGGTCGTTTGGTGATGGAAGTAAATCCCTTGAGAGAAATCCTGATTACACTTATACCGTACCGGGCACCTATAACGTCACCCTTATTGTTTCGAATGATATTGGTACGACCAACATTACCAAACAAAGTGTCATTACAGCCTTTCCGCAGCCCGCTTCATATTTTGATGTTACACCCGACATTGCTTTTTTGCCGGATGCGATGATAAAACTCATTAACCGGACAACCGGAGCTATCAAATATGAATGGTATATAGACAATGCGTTTCTGAGCAATGAATCCGATCCTGTCATCAACTACAATTACCCGGGTGTGCATGATGTGACATTGATCTCGATCAGCGACAAGGGCTGCAAAGACACCATCACAAGGATAAACGTGATAAGAATAGATTCACATGGTTTGATCACCTTACCGGATGCATTCACCCCTGGTAATTACGATAAGCTTAATGATGTTTTCAAACCTATTGGTTACGGATTTGACAAAGGAGAATACCATTTTATGATTTTCAACCGCTGGGGCGAAATGATATTCGAGACAAACGACCCCGATACAGGTTGGGATGGCACATTCAAGGGGGAATTGTGCGAAACTGAAATCTATTACTGGCTGCTAACTGTCAAGCTTTTTTCAGAAGGTGTGAAAAAATTTGATGGAAAAGTACATTTGGTCAGGTAAACAAAAAAGATTCTATTGCTTCATCCTTTTC
Source organism: uncultured Sphingobacteriales bacterium (assembly GCA_964625265.1). GTDB lineage: Bacteria > Bacteroidota > Bacteroidia > CAILMK01 > JAAYUY01 > CAYNBC01. Next base: position 4,446 of record CAZVAY010000149.1, read on the forward strand.
ACAGCAGCTTTTTCCTTTTTCTTTTCCTGCTTTGCCTCTTCTTTCGTGATCAGGGTACCCGATACCGGAAAACCTTTTTCAGAGATATTGACAGTCTGCTTTACCGGGATATTGGTTTCGAGTTTAAAAATATCATAAAAGTTACCGGGGTTAGCATTTTTAGTAGGATATATTAAATTCACGGTAATGGAATCCCCGGGAGGGATTACAATATGTTCAGGTTTGGTGATGAACTTCAATCCGGCATTCTGTTTAATATTGATAACCGTTAGCGTGGAATCCCCTTTATTGTAAATTTTGAATTTTTCGGTGTACTTTTTTCCCTGCACTATTTTCCCATACCTGATCATGTTGGTTGAAACTTCAACAGGATACTGGGGGACAAATTTGTCTTTTGGTACGACATGGCCGGTGATATAAAGCACAACCATTTTATCGTTGTTGTCATATTTGTTCGTTTTCGCATTCGACTGAACAAAAACAGACTTTGCAAAATCCTTGTTTTTATACCCGCGTGAATTGAAAACTACCTTAATGAATCCTGAATCACCGGGTTGAACGGAGTCACGCGTCCAGAAAGGCGAGGTACACCCGCAGGAAGAGTTTACTTTTTTTAGTATCAACGCCTCGTTACCGGTATTTACGAATTTAAAAAAAGTAGTCGGCATAGAACCATAGATGACATCCCCGAAATTATGCCGTTTTTTGTCAAAACTAATTTTAGGTTGTGCCTGGCTTTCAGTGATAAGAGCAGACACAAACAGTAGTACAAAAAGTACACTTTTCATATTTCAGTTTTAAAACGAAAAAGCCTCCTCATTCGGAGACTTTAACAATTTGTTTATTCAGGTTTATCCTTTGGCTGGACAAATCCTTTAAAGAACAGGATGATCACTTCATCATTCCCATTGGGTTGGGGTACGTTGGTTGTTACAGTAATGGATTTATGAACATTCCGGTTTGCATACCCTGCGGAATTAAATGTTGCTGTGATTGTACTTGAATCACCAGGCATAATAGGGTTTCTGGGCCACTTGGGTACTGTACATCCACAGGAAGGACGAACATTTTTCAATACCAAGGGTGCCTGGCCGGCATTGAAGAATTTAAAGGTGATCTCGGGATGGGTCCCTTCTTTCACATTGCCAAAGTCAACAGATTTCTCTGCGAAAACGATTTGTGGTTTTTTGGTTTGTGTATTGGTTGTCTGAGCATAGCTGTAAACCAATATCATGGTCGTAAATACGGATAGTAAGACTAACTTCTTCATCATTTAACTTTTTATTTTTTAATAAATAAAGGCGAAATTACTTCAGGTTTCTGTTCCAGGGTTAGTGGTTTTCTAACAAACCCTTTTATATAAAGAACACGAATGTTATTTTGAGCTAAATTGGTTGTAACTGCAATGCTTTTATGAAAACTTCTTCCGGCATAACCCCTTGAATTAAACTTGGCCGTTATGATGGCAGAATCACCGGGCATGATAGGTTCCCGGGGCCAGTCGGATGCAGTACATCCACAACCGGGCTTAACATTTTTCAATAACAGGGGTTTGTCGCCAACATTGTAAAACTTAAAAGAATGTTTGGCATAAACACCTTCTTCAACAGTTCCAAAATTATAGGTTGTTTCGGAAAATTTAATTTTTGGCCCTACAACATTATTGTTGGGGGCCTGTTGTGCAACCAAACACATGCACATGGAAAGAAAAACAAATAATGCCAATATTTTTTTCATTCCCTGACTTTGAAAATCAATGACGATATGTAATAAATTAAGTTGCATCTCAAACGATTCTTGTTTTTGGCAAAAATCATTCCTGATTTATTTCAGGTAATTAATAAATGTTCCTTGCTGTTGCTCTTGATCATAACAGGATTGTTGCCATCAATGAACCTGATCAGGTACAGGCCCAGGTTGTCATGACGGTAGCGGTCCATTTGGGTCAGGGGCTGGCTAAGTAACTGACAAATAAAAATCCTCATCGCCCGTCCATGCATCGATATCAGAACATTTTTCTCATCGTGCCTTGACATAATTATATCAATGACCTGCTGCTGGCGTTGAGCTACATCAACCGGGCTTTCACCACCGGGGATTTTTTTATAGATGTCCCCTTTTTTCCAGTAGTTGGCAATCCGCCTCAACCTGATCCACGCCTTAGGGCTTAACTTTTTCCCTTCCATAACGCCCCAGTTCATTTCATTCAGGCCTGCATAATGCTCAACTGGAATATCTTTTAAAAGGAAAAGTTCAATGGTTTCAATACTTCTCTTCAATTCTGAAGTATATATCTTGTCAAATTGGATAGACTTGTAAGTTTCATAAAACGCTTCGGATTGCTGTCTGCCCTTTTCGTTTATCGAAGCATCAATGGTAGCCCCCTGCAGATACCCCGTTT
>CAZVAY010000150.1:0-6835 GCA_964625265.1 uncultured Sphingobacteriales bacterium
AGGAAGAAGAACGAATTGGCGTTTTTGCCTGCCATTGCGGGGCCAATATTGGCCGGGTCGTAGATGTTCCTTCCGTTGTGGAATATTCAAAATCGTTGAAAGGGGTTGTACATGCCGAAGAAGGCTTGTTCATCTGCTCAACGGATGCAGCCAAGCAAATTTCGGAAACCATCAGGGAAAAAGGGCTCAACCGTGTTGTTGTTGCCGCTTGTACACCCAAAACCCATGAACCCTTATTCAGGGATACATTACGCGAAGGGGGCATCAACCAGTATTTCTTTGACATGGCCAATATCCGTGAACATTGCTCCTGGGTACACTCTAAACAAAAAGAAGACGCAACCATAAAGGCAAAGGATATTGTCAGGATGTCGGTGTCGCGTGCTGCCAACCTGGAGCCGTTACAGGAATTTGACTTGCCGGTCAACAAAGCCTGCCTGGTGGTAGGTGGGGGGGTAGCAGGCATGACCAGTGCCCTCAGCCTGGCCAACCAGGGTTTTGAGGTTTACCTCCTTGAAAAAGAAGATGTACTGGGCGGTATGGCACTAAGAATACCTGCCACACTTGAAGGTATGGACGTCCTTGAATACATCAGCGACCTCAGCAGAAAAGTTTATAAACACCAGCTTATTCATGTGTACCACAACGCAGTCATCACTACGGTAGATGGTTACGTGGGTAATTTTACTTCACAGGTTGAATCGGAAGGGAGAAAACTGGAACTCAAACACGGTGCTGCTATCATTGCTACAGGCGCTGAAGAATATAAACCGGTTGAATACCTGTACGAACAAAGCGATAAGGTAGTGACATCTGTTGAACTGGGCGAACAACTGGCAAACGGAAAAGAGAAATTTAACGATATACAAAACCTGGTGATGATCCAGTGCGTAGGTTGCAGACAGGAAGACCGCAATTATTGCAGCCGTGTTTGCTGTACGCATTCCATTAAAAATGCCATTAAGCTCAAAGATATTAATCCTGGAATGGAAGTATTTATTCTTTTCAGGGATATCCGTTCGTATGGCTTTAGCGAAGATTACTATCGCAAAGCATCCGAAAAAGGGGTAAAATTTATTCAGTACCAACCCGATAACAAACCCCATGTAGAGATTACCCAGGCCAACGGAAAAGAAGTCATCCGGATTGCTGCTGATGATCCCATTTTGCAGAAAAGAATTGCCATTGATGCTGATATGCTTGCTTTAGCGGCTGCCGTAATCCCCTCATCCGGAAGCAGGGATGTAGGAAAACTTTTCAAACTGACCAACAGCCCGGATGGATTTTTCCAGGAAGCCCACGTGAAGCTCCGTCCGGTGGACCTTGCTGCTGAAGGTGTTTATCTGTGCGGTACAGCCCATTATCCCAAGCATATTTCGGAGACTATCACACAAGCTTTGGGTGCTGCCGGCAGGGCCGCTACATTGCTGTCGAAGGAAACAGTTACAGCTTCAGGTTCTGTTTGTGATGTCGATATCAAAGATTGCGTTAGCTGTGGGGCCTGTATTTCAGTTTGCACCTATGGAGCCATTGATTTTGCTGAAACATCCGAAGGGAAAAAGGCCCAGGTTAACAAAGTATTGTGTAAGGGGGATGGCCTCTGTAATTCAGTATGCCCGACAACGGCCATTTCTCTCAAACATTATACGGATGAAGAATTATATAGCCAGATAGATGCAGCTTTTGATGAATTGAACCAATAATAGAAAAGAAAATTATGGAAATAGGGTTTCAGCCAAAAATGATCGGAATTATCTGCAATTGGTGCTGCTACGGAGGTGCCGACCTGGCCGGAGTATCCCGGTTCCAGTACCCGCCCTACATCAGGCTGGTCAGGGTTATGTGTTCAGCACGGGTTGACCCGCTCCATATTTTCAGGGCTTATTCAAAAGGTGCTGATGCTATCTTTGTGGGAGGCTGCCACCTTTGTGATTGCCATTATGTAACACAGGGAAATTTCAATGCCTACAGCATGGTGCAGGTTTGTAAAACAGTCATGAAATACATGGGTATTGCCCCGGAACGCCTGCGCCTTGAATGGGTTTCGGCTGGTGAAGGAACACGCTTTGCCAACTTTATGAACGAATACAGCGCACAGATTACTGAATTGGGGCCACTCGGCAAGGGCGAAGGCTTGACCAAAGAACAATTGGAACTGAAAATTAAGGCAATCACAAAACTGATCCCCTATATCAAACTGGTGCTGACACAACGCCTGCATGTTGCTGAAAGGACTGAAGAAGCCTATTATGAATTCTTTAGCAGCGATGAATTCAAAAAGCTGTTTGACGAAACCATAAAAGATAAGCTGGCCATCAGTCAGATCACTACATTGTTAAAAACCAAACCCATGAATACAGCCCAACTGGCAGAAAATACCGGCCTCGGATCATCCGAAATTTCCAGGCATATTGATCTTTCGACCAGGCATGGGTTAGTCAGGTACGATACCAAAAAAAGTTGTTTTACACTGGCATAAAAAGAAGTTGAGAAAATGGAACTTGACAGGATAGATAAAATAATTGAACAAAAAGGTGGAGGACAGGATTCACTGATCCAGGTATTGCTTGACATTCAAAGTGAACAGCACTGGCTACCTAAAGAAGCATTGCTGAGGGTGAGTGATAAACTGGCCATACCCATGACAAGGATACTGAACATTGCCACCTTTTACAAGGCCTTCAGCCTGGTGCCAAAAGGACGCCACGAAGTACACGTGTGTATGGGCACTGCCTGTCATGTGCGCGGGGCACAACGCGTACTCGAAACGATAGAAGACTTTGCCGGGATCAAAGCCGGTGAAACAGACCTTGAAATGAAATTCAGCCTGGAGACTGTAAACTGCCTCGGCTGTTGTGCCCTGGGGCCGGTGGTGGAGATTGACGGTCATACCCACGGCAATATATCTGTCAACGATGCGGAAGAAGTATTAAATACTTACGAATAGGGAACATGGAGAAACTGAAGTCAATAGAAGAACTGGAACAGCGAAGAAAAAAGATCATTGCCACCAGGGATGAGAAACAGGAAGTCATAACGCTTTGTGCAGGTTCGGCCTGCAATGCTTCCGGTAGCGAATCAGTTGCAGCCAGGATTAAAGAAGAAATTGAATCCCGTGGGCTGACAGGGACTATTCGTATCAGGGAAACGGGTTGCCACGGTTTTTGCGAACGTGGCCCTATCATCATTAACCACCCTGACGAAACTACTTATCTCAGGATCAAACCCGATGATGTAGCCGGCATTGTAGAGTCGGTGAAAGACAATACGGTGCTGGATAAATATGTGTATGTAGATCCGGAATCGAAAGAAAAGATAATCAAAGAACAGGACATTCCTTTTTATAAATACCAAAAGAGGCTGGTGTTTGGTTCCAATGGCAGTATTGACCCGCAAAGCCTGGAAGACTACCTGGCCATTGGCGGCTACTCCGCTCTGTCAAAAGCCCTTTCCGACATGACACCCGAATCGGTGCTGGAAGAAGTGAAAAAATCCCAACTCCGGGGACGGGGAGGTGGAGGTTTTCCAGCCGGCATCAAGTGGGAAGGAGCCAGAAATGCACCGGAAAAAACAAAGTATGTGATCATCAATGCGGATGAAGGCGATCCCGGGGCATACATGGATAGGGCATTGCTCGAAGGAAACCCCCACTCGGTATTGGAAGGGCTGATTATCGGGGCTTATGCCATCGGGGCACAGGAAGGTTATGTGTACGTCAGGCAGGAATACCCTTTGGCTGTCAAACATATTACTAAGGCCATTGAACTGGCCACCGAATACGGATTGTTGGGTGATAACATTCTGGGTACTGATTTTAGCTTTAGGGTGTACGTACACCAGGGAGCCGGAGCTTTTGTCTGCGGAGAGTCCACGGCCCTGATGACAGCGCTTGAAGGCAAAGTCGGGGAGCCACGGCCCAAGTATATCCGTTCCAATGTCAGGGGGTTGTGGGAAAAACCCAGTGTGCTCAACAATGTCGAAACCTGGGCCAATGTACCTCTCATCATTAAAAATGGTGCTGACTGGTTTACCCAAATGGGCACTGAAACCAGCAAAGGCACAAAGATATTTTCACTGGTAGGAAAAATAACCAATACAGGCCTGGTAGAAGTACCCATGGGCATCACCCTGAATGACATCATATTTAAAATAGGCGGTGGCATTCCAAAAGGAAAAAAATTCAAGGCTGTGCAAACAGGAGGCCCCTCTGGCGGTTGCCTCCCTGAAAGCCTCCTCGACCTGCAGGTAGGCTTTGATGAACTGACAGCAGCCGGTTCCATGATGGGTTCAGGAGGTATGATCATCATGGACGAAGACAATTGTATGGTGGATGTAGCCAGGTATTTTGTCGATTTCCTTTACGATGAATCCTGCGGAAAATGTGTGCCCTGCCGGGAAGGAACAAAACAAATGTCGAAAATCCTGACCCGCATCACTGAAGGCAAGGGGCAGGAAGGTGATATTGAACTGCTGGAAGAGCTGTCGGAAGTACTGAAAGATGCTTCGCTCTGTGCACTGGGGCAAACAGCACCCAATCCTTTTTTGAGTACATTGAAATACTTCCGCCATGAATACGAGGCCCATATCAAAGAAAAACGCTGCCCGTCAGGAACCTGCAAGGCACTTACCTCCTACTACATTGATCCTGAAAAATGCCGTGCCTGTATGATTTGCTTCAAAAAATGCCCTTCGGATGCTATTGACGGTGCGAAAAAAACCATCCATGTCATCGACCAGGAAAAATGTACCAGGTGTAATACCTGTTTTGAGGTTTGCCCGCAGAAATTCGATGCAGTGAAAAAAATATCCGGAGAACCCGTTCCGGAAGCTATTCCTGAAGAAGAAAGGGCATTGGTTAAATAATGTTTAAAAGATGAGTGAGATCGTATTTGAAATAGACGGAAAAGAAATTAAAGCCAAAGAAGGCTCCACCCTGCTGGACGCTGCCCGGAACGAGGGCATTGAGATACCAACCCTGTGCCACCTGGATAAGCTCGAACCCTTTGGGGGTTGCAGGATATGCAGCGTGGAAGTTGAAAAAAACGGCAGGAAAAAACTGGTTGTTTCCTGTGTTTACCCTGTAGAAAAGGGAATTAAGGTTACCACCCGATCGGAACGGATTGACCGCTCCAGGAAAATGATTGTGGAATTACTGCTGGCCCATGCCCCTGATTCCAATCAGCTTCAGGACCTGGCCCATGAATATAACGCTGACCCGAACAGGTTTGAAAAAGACGCTTCTTTCTGTATTCATTGCGGGCTGTGTGTCCGGTATTGCGATGAAGTGAAAAAACTGAATGCCGTTGGTTTTATTAACCGTGGCGCCAGGAAGGAGATCAGTTTTGTACCCGAAATAGCCTCCAAAGAATGCTGGGACTGTAAGGAATGTTTCCCGCTCTGCCCTACCTCCGCCCTGCAGGCTGCTTATGTGCTGGTAGAATCACTGGCTTTTGAGAGAAAGTGAAAGCGGCTTTTGGAAATCGGGTAGCTGGCTTGCCATGTTTAAAACACTTATTCAAGAAACAATCCCATTAATACCAAAAGGTGTTCAATCGTATAATTTCAGTTCGCTATTGCTCCTGAAATCATATTGCACATTTGATCGAAACTTGGTATAAGTTGTTGTACGGCATTAGGAACCTTTGAAATTCTGATATCACCTATTTTAATAAAATTGTGAAATTTACCTACCTTGGTAATAATATTTTATATCATAATGAAGAATATATTTGCGGTAATATTTGTCATTTCATTATTTTTTTCAACAAATTGCGGAAATTATTCTGACGACTGCATGCCCTGGGTTGATACAGAACAGCCAAAATTTCTTGGAACCATTAATCTTAATGATTCAAATGAGTGCTGGATAAATGAAAACTGGCCAAAAGATGTCAGGTTTACGAATTCTTCCTTGGAAAGCAATATTTTTCGAATGCAAAAAATATCCAGAGGCGCTGAAACATATAATTACAGAATGTTGGAATATTACGATGGATGTGGTATGCAATATGGATTTGATTATTTTTACCTGGAATATGAATTTGTGAAATACATTACTTACGATGCACCCCTGACTTTTAGTTTTCGAAGAAGTAAGAATACATGGAGTGATATTGATAGCGCAGATCTTATTCATGCCAAAGAGCGGTTGTTTGTATCTGTCAACTCATTCGATTTTGAGATCCCAATTGAGTATAAACCTCCAAATATTATATATCATTACTATGACTCCATTTCTATAGGGGGGCATCTCTATCAGAATATCTATCATGTTTATACCGACTCAATCATTTCCAGCCAGACAGCCAATAAAGTTATAGCTGTTTATTATGGCTTCGATGACGGGCTTGTACGATTTGACTTTAAAAATGGCGAGATATGGTATATTTCAAAATAATTTTAGCAATATTATGCTCCTTTTCATTATTTTCTTGTGAAAAACTTGAGGATTTGCCCATTACGTTTTGAATATGATGCGTGCCACATTATATTCATAAATTTTTCTTGGTTTCAGCGTGTTAAACATACAATTTGCTTTTCTGTGAAAAAGGAATTGCGGCAGGCATTATATTTTTTATATGCTACTATGCTTTATTCTAAATCCATTACTATTTTCAAGTTTTCTATGACAACCTCAGTTAATTCTTTTCCCAATTTCCCTGTCCTTTTAATCAGTCTTTTATTGTCGATTGCTCTCAGTTGGTCAATCATAATGTCACAGTCCTGGTGTAAGTTGGCAGTCCCTTTTTTAAGATAAACTCTTAATATCCCGGAACCAGCTTTTACATTTGTTGTGATAGGGCAAATGATAGTTGAAGGATGATAAACTTTATTT
>CAZVAY010000151.1:0-6731 GCA_964625265.1 uncultured Sphingobacteriales bacterium
CAATGAGACATGAAGACAAAAACAATGATTTTAGTATTTAGTTCAGTGATTGGACTTACAATTATTCTTGGATTTTCTAAAGATAAGAAAAATGAAAAAACAGGTGAATTCGTTTTGATTCCAATGGGTTCTGCAACTATTAATGACAAAGTCGTATCCTTTGACTCATACTGGATTTCAGACCATGAAATTACAAATAAAGAGTATAATGAATTTCTTGCCGATTTAAAAAATATCCATAAAACCAAAGAGTATGAGATTTGTAAAATCCATAATGACAAATGGATAACAATGCTTGATAAAAAAAACTCACCCTTAGCAGAATATTATAGTTCACATGAGGCATACGCAAGATATCCAGTTGTAAATATTTCACATGAAGCTGCTATATTATACTGTGAATGGTTAACTGAAAAAAACGAAGATAAAAGTCAGATGTTTCGACTTCCAACAAAGGAGGAATGGATTTATGCTTCTTCCGGAGGATTTGACCACACGCAATATTCATGGGGTGGAATTTACTTACGAAACAAAAAAGGAGAATTTATGTGTAATTTCAAACACATTGGAGACGAATTTATTCATTCTGATTCTGATAATAACCTTTCAATAATTTCTGATTATAAAAAAACGGATAATTCTTCATCAATTACAACTCCTGTTGATTCATATAGGGCAAACGAATATGGATTATATAATGCATGTGGAAATGTTGCAGAGATGATTCATACGAAAGGCATTGCAATGGGTGGTAGTTGGAACAGTACTGGATATGATGTCCAGGTCACCAGCGAATTTAAATATGATTCACCCAATCCATTTGTAGGATTTAGACCCGTGAGAGTAAATAAAAATTAACGATTGCAATAAACAGGACTCTTAGCAGCACCCAGTCCTAATTTCCCGTTGTTTATACCACACTTGCCATATAGGAAACGATTTGTTAATTTTACCATCAAATAAATAGCGTACATGATGAAAAATTATATGGTTCTGTTTTTAATGACCGGTTTGACATTCACCTTATTTGCCCAGGAATTTGACCCGGGTATGGACAAAGTGGCCACGGTCAGGTATATCAACTCCATCATCAAACCTGATGGGAACAAGGCAGCCCTCAGTTCAGTCAGCACCAAAGTCAGCTACACAGAAAATTATTTTGCGACAGCAACCAGGAAAACCTATAACCTGAACCTGAAAAATGTAAATTTTGCCATCAAGGGAAAAGGCGTGGTATTGAAATGCAAAACCGGGAACTGCATTGAATATGAGCTTTCGGAACCCGAAAACTCAGAAACCACTCAAGTGAATGAATTATTGCTTAACACCGATCAGCCTTCCAATTTGCTGAAAGCATTAAAACTGTTGAAAACAAGAGTCGGGCTGTAGGTTATTCTCCCAGCTCTTTATGAAGTTGTTCCCATTTTTCCAGTAGCATTTCCATCTCTCTTTGCATCGAAGCATGTTGCTTTGCTGCTTCACCGGCCCGTTTGTGGTCGAGATAGAAGTCAGGACGGTGCATTTCGCCCACCAGTATCTTTATGTCATCTTCGAGCCTGGCTATCTGGTCTTCCGTTTTTTTTATCCTGTTAGTTAACTTTCGCCTTTCCTTTTCTGCTTCTTTCCGTTTGTGGTAGCTTTCTTTTGAATGGCTACCAGGGCCTTCCCTCCTATTATTACCCTGCTTATTATTTTTACTTCCTGACAATTCAAAGTCCCGGAAAGAACTGATTTTATGATTTTTCAAAAAGTCTTCAATACCACCGAGGTGTTCTTTAATCCCCTGGTTTCTGAATTCAAATGTCCTGTGTGTTAGTCCTTGAAGGAAATCCCTGTCGTGGCTGACCAGTATCAAAGTTCCATCAAATTCCATAAGTGCCTTTTTCAGCACTTGTTTGGCAGAAATATCCAAATGGTTGGTTGGTTCATCCAGGATGAGCAGGTTATAAGGTTTCAGGAGCAGTCGGGCCAGGGCAAGCCTGGATTTTTCTCCTCCTGACAGCACTTTGACTTTTTTATCTACTTCATCGTCCCTGAATAAAAAAGCGCCCAGCAATCCCCGGAGTTTTGCTTCCTTGGTCCAGTCACCTGTCGCAATATTCCGTAAGGTATCAAACACCGTCAGTTTATCATCAAGCGTAGCTTCCTGCACCTGTGCATAATAGCCCGTAGTAACGTTGTAACCGATTTTTAGCTGGCCCTCAAATTCAATCTCACGAAGCAACATTTTTACAAGTGTGGTTTTACCTTCACCATTTTTGCCCACAAAGGCAATGCGTTCTCCCCGTTGAATATGAAATTCAAGATTGTTTAATACCAACTGTGGGCCGTAATATTTTTTTAGTCCTTTGGCCTCAATGACCAGTTTTCCTGCCCTTGGTGCCGGTGGAAACGAAAAGCTGACTTCTTTTGCATCGTTTTCATCCACCTCTACTCTTTCGATTTTTTCCAGTTTTTTAATCCTCGACTGAACCTGTTTCGACTTAGTATTTTTTGCCCTGAACCGCTCAATAAACCTCTCCTGTGTCCTGATAAACTGTTCCTGGTTACGTGCTGCTGCTAACTGGTTGTCGATTCGTTCTTTTCTGGCCTCCACAAACCTGGAATAAGGAAGGTCATAATCGTAAAGCCTGCCATTGACCAGTTCAATAGTCCTGTGTGTAATTTTGTCAAGAAACATCCTGTCGTGAGATACCAGCAAAACTGCTCCCGGAAAATTGATCAGAAAATCCTCAAACCAAAGGATGGATTCAATATCCAGGTGATTAGTCGGCTCATCCAATAAAAGCAAATCCGGTTTTTGGATCAGGATTTTGGCCAGTTCCACCCGCATCTGCCATCCGCCACTCAACTGGTCCATTCGTTTTTCAAAATCGCTTTTAGCAAACCCCAGGCCTGTCAGGATCTTTTCTACTTTTCCCTCGCTATTCCTGAAATCCAGGTATTCAAGCCTTTCAATACAGTGGCTCAGTTTATCCAGCAATTTCATGTAGGCCTTTGACTCATAATCGGTATGTCCGGCAATTTGTTTATTCAGGGTTTTTATTTCCTTTTCCAGATGACGAGCCTCGGCAAAAGCTTTATTCGTTTCAACCAGGACTGTATCATTCCCGCTATGTTTCATTTCCTGTTGCAAATAACCAAACGTGGCATATTCGGGAAATACCAACTGGCCGGTATGGGGTTCCTGGATACGGGAAATGACATTCAGGAGCGTGGTTTTGCCGGCCCCGTTTTTTCCTACAAGGCCAATACGATCCCTTTTATTGATAACAAAAGAAATATTGTCGAATAGCGTATTGCCTGAATAGATAACTGATATGCCTGAAATTGAAAACAAAGCGATTATTTAATTGTTTGGGGATGGAGTTTGAAGGTTAAGGAATAAGGTTTGAAGCAAAAATCCCTTCCCTTATCCATAATCTCTCATCTTTTGCCTTTCATCTTTTGCCTTTCATCTTTCACACTTCAAATCACCCCCCTACCGCTCATGACCAGCGCACCTATGATAAAAACATACGCCAATACAAATAGAATAAAGGTTACAAAAGTCCTGTTCCTGTTATTTTTGATAACACTAAATTTCCTAACGGCCACAGATACTAATACGATGGCAATGATCATCATAAGGTTATGTTCAAGAGTCCAGTACCGGTAGATGTCATTACCCATTGTATCTGACGAAAACTGAACAAACGGGCTCAGGAAATAAAGAATAACCCCGACAATACCCTGTACCGAAACTGCAACCAGTGAGTAGCGGGTAAACAAGCGGTTAAACCTTTTAAAATCGTTTACAAAAAATGACAACAAAAAATTGATGAGCGCCAACGCCAGGATGAACAATACCAGGTATCGAAAATACGAGTGGAATAACAGAATCTCTTTATACATAATTTTTTCCGGCAAAGATAGGATTTTCAATTGTAGCAAAACCGGTCATGGCATTCCGGAAAAACCCGGCATGAACAAATTGAGGATTTTATTTTATTATTTCACCAATTCAAGTAATTTTCCATTTTGATAAAAACGGTTTTAATCAAAAGAAAGTCAAAATGAGCCTAATAAAAGCTTCGGCAGGCAATGAAAGCCAGAAATCGGATTGTCGTGTCACTATCGTGCCGGCTGAAAGAGGTGGCCTTGATATCAACATACAGAGCAAAGTAGAAACACTTTATGGTGATACCATTGACACCCTGGTTACATCTGTTTTGGGATTCTACGAAATTGAACATGCCAGAGTTGAAGTAATTGATAACGGTGCACTTGATTTCACTATTGCTTCACGCACCGAAGCTGCAGCAAGACAGTTGAGCAACATTCAAAAGGATTTTCCCCTTGATTTTCCGGAGGCTTACAAAACAAAAACGGATAAATTCAGACGCAGGTTTTCGAGGTTGTACCTACCGGGTAATTCACCCAAATTATTTATCAATGCCGGCCTATACAAACCGGACGCCATCATCCTGGACCTGGAAGATTCTGTCGCAATGGATAAAAAAGATGAAGCCCGTATCCTGGTCAGGAATGCACTCAGGCAGGTAAATTTTTATGGTACCGAACGCATGGTCAGGATCAACCAGTTACCCCTGGGGCTGACTGACCTTGAAGCCATAGTGCCACAATTCCCCAACCTCATCCTGATACCCAAAGCCGAGAATGCCGGGCAGGTGGTTGAAGTGGAAAACAAAGTTTTGGAGATCATGGATCGGCACAATATGGAGCACAACATCTGGTTTATGCCGATCATTGAAAGTGCACTTGGGGTAATCCACGCCTTTGACATTGCTACATCATCGCAATTCATTTCTGCACTGGCCATAGGTCTGGAGGATTACACGGCCGACCTGGGCGTCAGGCGAAGCTGCGAAGGCACAGAATCATTTTTTGCCCGTTCAGCCATCGTGAATGCTGCTAAAGCTGCCGGCATACAGGCCATTGATTCGGTCTTTTCAGATGTAGACGATACCGAAGGCCTCACTCAATCTATTCAAACTTCGAAACAACTTGGTTTTGAGGGCATGGGCTGTATCCATCCCAGGCAAATCGCAGTTATTCATGAAAACTTTGCCCCTTCAAACGATGAAATAGAAAAAGCAAAAAAAATTGTTCTTGCCTTTCGTGAGGCCGAAGCCCGTGGTCTGGGCGTAGTCTCGTTAGGCAGCAAAATGATTGATCCGCCTGTTGTTAAAAGAGCATTGCAAACAATTGAAATTGCAATTGAAACCAACAAACTTAAAAAAGGCTGGGATTCAAATAAAGAATGATCATGGCAGAATTAGTAAAAAATAAAGCCGGGAGAATGGTTCCGCTTGAACTGAACGGAAAAGAACAAATACCCTTTATGGGTGTAGGGCAATACAAACCGCATGGATTTAAGGCCGCACCCCCGATCAGGTCGGTAGCCGATTATCCACCGGATGGTGATAAAAGAGTGGCTGATCTGAAAGAAGCACTCCTGAAAGCTGGTATTAAAGACGGCATGACTATCTCGACACACCATCATTTTCGCAATGGCGACCTGATTGCCAACAAAGTATTCGATATAGCTGCTGAAATGGGAATAAAAGGCCTTGTCTGGTTTCCCTCTGCCTCCTTTCCCTGTCATGAAGCCAACATTAAACATTTGGAAAGTGGTGTTATCCACCATATTGAAGGCAGCATGAACGGTGCCCTGGGGCGTTTTTGTTCGGATGGAAAGATGACAGGGGCCGGTATACTCCGCTCTCATGGCGGGCGCTACCAGGCTGTACAGGATGGGGAAGTACATATTGATATAGCCATCATTGCAGCACCTACAGCAGACCCCTTTGGTAATGCCAACGGTTTGAACGGACCCTCTGCCTGTGGGTTACTGGGATTTGCATTAGCCGATTCACAATATGCCGGCAAGGTGGTGGTGGTCACCGACAACATGGTACCCTTCCCCTGCGTACCCTGGCAGATACAGGGCAACAATGTGGATTTTACGGTAGAAGTGGATCAGGCAGGATTGCCGGAGAAAATTGTTTCCGGTACCACGCAGATCACCAAAAGCCCCGACCGGCTATACATTGCTGAACTGACAGCACGTTTTTGCGAGGAAGCCGGATTGATCCGGGACGGCTTTTCATTTCAGGCCGGTGCCGGGGGTACAGCCTTGTCGATAGGCAACTACTTTGGCGATATCATGAGGAAAAAGGGGATCAAAGCACGGTTTGCCCGTGGCGGTTCCAATAAATACCTGGTCAGGATGCTGGAAGAAGGCCTGGTTGAGTATATCCTTGACGGTCAGACATTCGACCTCGATGGGGTAAGATCCATGCGTGAAAATGCCAATCATGTAGATACAAGCCCTTTTACATCATACAATTACCATGGCAAGGGAAACTTCAGTACCCTGGTGGACATTGCCATCCTGGGTGCTACGGAAGTGGACCTTGGTTTCAATGCCAATGTGGTTACCCATTCTGACGGTGTACTGCTACATGGTATTGGCGGTTGGCAAAACTGTCTGTTCGGCAAAACCGTCATTCTACCCATTCCCTTGTTCCGCGACCGCATTCCGGTGGTCACCGACAGGGTAACTACACTCTGCGGACCGGGTGAATTGATAGATGTGGTGGTAACCGAACGGGGCATTGCCATCAATCCCTTACGTTCTGATTTGATTGAAGCGACAAAAAACAGCCGGTTGCCCATTAAAACAATCGATGAACTTTACAACGAAGCTATAGCCATTTGCGGAAAGC
>CAZVAY010000152.1:0-6705 GCA_964625265.1 uncultured Sphingobacteriales bacterium
CACCTGATGCTTTACAGGATATAAACAAAAAACTGAACCTAAAAAAAGTAGGCGACCAGTATGAACAGGTTTATAAGGTGTTCCATAAGTACAAAATCGCTGTGATAGGTGCCATGATCTATGGCATGGAGACTGACACGGTGCAATCACTGAAAAAGCGGACCCGCTATCTGCTGACAAGCGGGATTGATGTCATGCAGGCATTGCCTTTAACCCCCTTACCCGGAACCAGGCTATTTGAAAAAATAAAAAACGAAAACAGGTTGCTGTTAACTGATTTCCCTGAACACTGGCAACAATATGATGCTACGGAGGTTACTTTTGAACCCAATAAAATGGATAGCAGCGAATTGCAGGATATGATGAGCAGCTGCTACAAAACCATCTACTCCTACCCTGCCATCGCTTTTAAAACAATGAAAACCATGTGGGACACCAAAAGCATCAACGCAGCCAAGTGGGCCTTCTGGAGCAATTTGAGTTATCGAAAATTTTTACATCCGTCTAACAGAAACTATTGATCCCATCGAAAGAACATATTGAAAAACTTCCTTTTTTCTTTATCCTGGGCAGGCCCAGATCGGGTTCTACCCTTTTAGCCACCATCATTGACGCACACCCCAACGCCATACTACCTTTTGAAAGCGCAGTCATTGTCAACCTCTACCCTAAATACGGCCACATCACGCAATGGAGCAAAACGATGATTGAAGCCTTTTACGATGACCTGTTGCTCAACCGTAAATTCAGTATATGGCCTGTGGACAACCAACAACTCAGGGACAACCTGCTAAAATTAGAAGGTGATTGCACTTTCGAAACCATGATCAAGGCAGTCTATCTGCATTTTAAATCGTTTTTCGAAAAGTCGGAAATCAGCATTATTGGGGATAAAAACCCCGTTTACTGTTTTTACGGTAAAAAAATCCTTGATATTTTTCCCGATGCCAAAGTAATCCACCTGGCACGGGATTACCGCGACCAGATATTGTCGGTCAGGAAAGTGAATTTTGAGGCATCGGTAACCTCCCTGCTGGCGTTCAGGTGGAAATATGCACAGAAAAAAATCTTTCAACTCTCGGTACCTTTAGGCGACAGGTATCTGTATTTACGATATGAAGACCTTGTTGCAAACCCTGATGAGAAAGTTAAAGAGATATTTGGTTTTCTTGGCCTTGCGTACGACCCTTCCGTTCTTCAATTTTATAATAAGAAACAAAAGGTACTTGAACAGTTCACCGAACAGGAGATCAACCAGTTTCACAGCAGTTTGTTCCATCCTATCAATAATTCAAAAGTGGGGATTTGGAAAAACCAAATGCCGGAAAAAGACATTCTCCTTGCCGACCATATTGTCGGGCGGACTGCCGAAGAATCAAATTACGAAAGGCGCTATACCCACACGCAACTGATCCGGTATTTAACTGCTGTTTTCTGGCTGCTATATGGCAGGTTCAGCCTTTGGGTGCGCTTTGCCACAGATAATCTTCCCTACCGGATGAAAATGCGGATCAGGAAAAAAGGCCCATGGATGGCATTCTTGTTTCATAAACTATTCAGCCCAAAATGAACAGATTTTTACGCGACATATTGGGAGTCAGCTTAGCGAGGACAGTAGCCTTTGTCCTTAACTTTATAGTCGGAATACTGCTGGCACGAGGGCTTGGCCCGGAGGGACGGGGATTGTATGCAACTTTACTTGTGGTGCCCATGATGGTTATCTCCTTTGCCGAGCTTGGTATCCGCAGGTCGAGCATTTATCATATCGGAAAGAGCGTCTTTAATCCCGAAGAGGTGATCTCAACCATATCAGTCGTTTGGATCGTTTCCAGCACAGTAGGTATAGCCATTTGTGCTGCCGTATATTTTTCCATCCATAATCCTGAAATAACCGTGCTACTTGCTACGGTAACACTTTTCACAATTCCAATAACCTTATTAACCCGTTTTTCACGTGGGATCCTGATCGGTAAACAACAATACAAAAAAAACAATGTGCTGCTTATACTGCCCCCGGTTTTGAATATTCTCCTTATCCTTATCCTTGTTTTTTGGAACCATCAACATGTATTGGGTGCCATCATTGCTCTCCTGTCTGCAAACTTTATTATTGCCGTGTTGATTTTTCGCCTGCTTTACCGCGAATACCGTATCCGTTTTAAAATCAATAAGGAGATTCTGTCCAGCCTGCTGAAACTGGGACTGGTTTACGCTTTTGCCATGTTGCTGGTCAAGCTGAATTATAAAATTGACATCCTGTTGTTGCAACAACTCAGCAACCTGCGCGAAGTAGGGTTTTACTCCCTGGGCGCTTCACTGGCCGAGCAATGGCAAATCCCTTTTGCTACAGGTGCTGTTATCATCAGCAAAACTGCCAACAGTGATAATGCCCTTAAAATGACAGATGACATTTTCCGGCTGGCACGGATCACATTTGTTGCAAGTTTCTGCATTTTCCTTGTATTTTTCTTCATTGTTCCCTGGTTTGTGCCCCTTGTTTACGGGAACAGCTTTATTCCGAGCATCGGTATTATCAGGTACATCCTTCCCGGCATTCTCTTTTTGATCACTGCCAAAATCTTTGGGACCAGCCTGGCCGGGATGATGAAAACACACCTGGTGATATACATTTTCCTTGTTGCGCTAATCATCAATGTGGGCCTGAACCTGATATTGATACCCAAATACGGAGGTGTCGGGGCAGCCATTGCCACAGATGTCAGTTATACCCTGGGGGCAACAGGGACCATCCTGACCTACCTGAAAACAACCCAAACGGGATTGAAAGATTTACTTTATTTTCAAGCCGGTGATTTTAAATTCTTTAAAAAGGATTTATAAGCTCTTAATCACATCAACAGCAACTAAATCCCTTGTTTCTCATTTTCATTATGATAAAAGCTTTATTTTCAAGGATAAAGTTGCACATCTAAAACTAAAAACTACCTTTGCGCCCGCTTAAAATTTACATTAATGACTGAAATTAAAAATATCGCCATCATAGCCCATGTCGACCACGGCAAGACCACCCTCGTTGACAGGATCCTCTACCAGGTAAACCTGTTCCGGGAAAACCAGGATATGGGCGATCTCATCCTTGATTCGAACGACCTGGAAAGGGAAAGAGGAATAACCATATTATCAAAAAACGTTTCAGTACGTTACAAAGACTATAAGATCAATATTATTGATACCCCCGGCCACGCTGATTTTGGAGGTGAAGTAGAAAGAGTCCTGAATATGGCCGATGGTGTTCTGCTGGTGGTTGACGCTTTCGAAGGCCCTATGCCCCAGACCCGTTTTGTATTGCAAAAAGCAATAGAACTCAACCTGAAACCTATTGTTGTGGTTAATAAGGTTGACAAGCCCAATTGTGACCCCGATGCAGCCCAGGAAGCTGTTTTTGATCTGATGTACAACCTAAATGCCAGTGAAGAACAACTCGATTTTCCTACCGTGTTCGGCTCGGCAAAAGGTGGTTGGATGGGCCCCGACTGGAAAGAACCTACCACGGATATCAGCTATTTACTGGACATGATCCTGGAGCATATTCCCTCTGCCAAACAAGTGGATGGTACGGCACAGATGCAGATCACATCCATTGATTATTCCAGTTATGTGGGCCGGATTGCAGTTGGAAAGGTAACCAGGGGCAGCCTGACCTGGGGTGACATGGTTTCCATGGTAAAAAAAGATGGAACAACAACAAAAAACAAGATCAGGGAAATATACATCTTCGAAGGGCTGGGCAAGGAAAAGATCAAGACCCCTGTGCCATCGGGTGAGATATGTGCTGTACTTGGCATGGATGGTTTTGAGATTGGCGACACCATTGCCGACTTTGAAAACCCGGAAGGGCTGAAAAGCATTGCCATTGACGAACCAACCATGAGTATGCTTTTCACCATCAACAATTCCCCGTTTTTTGGCCAGGACGGACAGTTCGTTACTTCCCGCCACCTCAAGGAAAGATTGCTGAAAGAAACAGAAAAAAACCTGGCACTCAAGGTTGAAGAAACCAACTCGGCAGATTCTTTTACCGTATACGGCAGGGGAATTCTTCATCTTTCCATTCTGATTGAAACCATGAGGCGCGAAGGTTATGAGCTTCAGCTTGGACAACCCCAGGTGCTCACCAAAACCATTGGCGGTAAAAAGCATGAGCCTATTGAACTCCTTACGGTAAATGTACCGCAGCACATGTCGGGTAAGGTGATCGAACTGGTCAGCATGAGAAAAGGCGAGTTATTGACCATGGAAAACAAGTCGGACCGGGTCAACCTGGAATTCAACATACCCGCCAGGGGATTGATCGGATTACGAAACAAAGTACTGACAGCCACCGAAGGTGAAGCTATCATTGCGCACCGTTTTAATACTTACCAGCCCTGGAAAGGTGTAATTCTGAACCGGAGAAATGGTTCACTGATAGCGATGGAATCCGGCACTACCGTAGCGTATGCCCTGAATAAACTACAGGACAGGGGCAGGTTTTTTGTTGATGCCGGTGAAGAGGTGTATACCGGAATGGTGGTTGGGGAAAACAACAAGGACGAGGACCTGGTGGTGAAGGTGACCAAAACCAAAAAACTCACCAACATGCGGGCTGCAGGTTCGGATGATAAAATGAAAATAGCACCGGCCATTAAGTTCAGCCTTGAGGAAGCCCTGGAATACATCAAAGCGGATGAATACCTGGAGGTCACACCAAAATCCTACAGGATGAGAAAAATTTTACTGGATGAAAACGCCAGGAAAAGAGAACATAAAAGTTAGCCTGAAAAATTATTAACCTTTACCTATTTCATCAGCCCCTGGTGAGATTAATTCATTTGAGATATTAATCAGGTGAGGTTCCTTTATCACGTCAAAGTAGATGTTTCGTGTATTCCGAAGCTCTTTTGGGAGTATCCAACCTGACAGGCCGGAAAATATTATTTGTGAGACTCAAATTTCAAAAGTGGAATGCATTGAAATTTGTGAGCCGAACGGATCCCGATAAGCTTCGCTATTAGGATAAATAAGTTTAATACTCCGATAGTTTGCTGCGAGGTAGTTCATTGCGATAGTAAGTTAACCAGGCCCCTGGCCTCAATGATCTTCATCAGTTTATCAGGTAAGGATGGAATATTAAAAATTCTATTCCCCATGGTAAGTTCAGATTTTTCAAAATTCACTGACACCTTCATACCGGGATGATAATAATCCACCGCTTCTGGCAGGACAATAAGCATCAGGCCCTGGTTGATAGCCGACCTGAAATATATCCTGTTTACCGACCTGACAATGACGGCCAGCACCCCGGCATGGGCCAATCCCACCGCAGGATGTTCCCGTGAGCTTCCGCAACCGAAATTATCACCGGCTATAAGGATATCGCCTTTGGTAAGCTGTGCAGAAAAGTTCTTGTCAAACCCGGCAAACAAATGAGGCAGTATAGCTTCTGCATCCGAACTCAAAACATTGTAGGTGAGGTTACCCGCAAACATCTGGTCGGTGTTCAGATTATCTGCATCGGCATAGTTCCAGACATTGCCTTCTTTTCTGTTGTCTTCATCGGCTATAACCACAGTGGCAGGTTGTTGTTTTTGGTGGGGGTACCTGCCGGTTTTGTAATTATAAGGAGGCAGGGTAATTTCCCCATGGATAGCGCTCAGTGAAACCACAGCAGGAGAAGCCAGGTAAATACTGGCATTGGGATTACCCATACGGCCTTTAAAATTCCGGTTGGCTGTGGAGATCACATTCATGCCATCGGCAGGGATCCCCTGCCCTGATCCGAGGCATGGCCCGCAGGATGAAGAAAGTATGGTAGCTCCTGCTTCTATAAATATTTTTACAAGGCCTTCTTCTACGGCCTGCAGATAGATCTGTTGTGATGCCGGTGTAACAAGCAGTTGAAACCCGGATTTGACTTTTTGTCCTTTCAATATGGAAGCTGCTTCCCTCAGGTCTTCGATCCTGCCATTGGTGCATGTGCCAATAAAACCCTGATGAACAACAGTTCCTTGTACTTCGGCCACAGTTTTTACATGATCCACCTGATGAGGAGCAGCCACAAGGGGAACAATGTCAGAAAGGTCAATCTCAACCGTTTTGGCATAATGCGCATCTTCGTCCGCCCATACGCCATGGAGATTTTCTTCTTTAAAAAATTCTTTCAATACATCATCGGCCGGGAAAACAGCATTTTTGGCACCCATTTCCGAAGCCAGGTTGGCAATGACCATCCTGTCGGATATATTGAGGGTTGAAACACCCTCACCATGAAATTCAATGGACATATAGTTGGCGCCTGCCGATCCCAGCATACCGATCAGCCACAATGAGATATCCTTGGCATACACTCCGGGCCGGAGATGTCCTGTCAGCGTCACCTTCAGGCTTTCCGGAACCCTGAACCAGGTTTCTCCCGTTTTCCATATTCCGGCAGACTCAGTACGGTCGATACCGGCTGCCAGTGTATTGAATGCCCCGGCTGTGCAGGTATGGCTGTCACTACCGACAATCACCATTCCGGGCCGTGCATGGTTAGCCATCAACTGGTGACAGATCCCTTTACCGGCATCGTAGAATTTTTCTATTTTATGTTCCGAAACAAAATCCCTGATGGCCTGGTAATCATTGGCCAGCTTTGCATTGGTAGGGGGTGCACTGTGGTCGAGGACAACCAACACGGAATCCGGGAGTGACGCTATGATATCA
>CAZVAY010000153.1:0-6700 GCA_964625265.1 uncultured Sphingobacteriales bacterium
CAGGTGCTGGTATTTTTCAGCCTGCTTTTTCAAGGCTTCGACAATGGCAGGGTGCCTGTGCCCCAGGTTGTTGACAGCCATTCCTGATAGAAAATCGGTGTAGCGTATCCCCTGCTTATCATAAAGATAAATACCATCAGCACTTTCGATCTCTATTTGCATGGCTTCAAAATCTGTTACCTGCGCCAGATATTTCCTGAAATTTTTCCTGAGATTTTCCATGTTTTAAAATTTATAAACAGCACCTGTTTTGGTCAGGTAAAATAAATTGGGTACACCCTGAGCCGGGTCTGTGTCATAATTGATATCGCTGGTAATTTTAAGGGAGAATGCATCGGTGAGTGTTACTTCAATCCAGTCTTCTGTTGCAAGCCTGTAATCGCCAAAACCGGTTATAAGAGGTTGAAAATAGGTGATATGCCTGAATGAAAGGATATCATTGACCTTCATTTGAAAAGAAATATAGGCGCTGATCCTGACTTCAGTGTTGCGGGAATTGTCTGTGAGGGTTTCATCCTGGTACATGACCAGTGAGGCGGCATAAAGCGAAATATTGTCATTATTAATAATTTCAAAACGCGGGCCTGCCCCGGCCAGAAACCGGCTGCTTATCTTCTTTTGTTTGTCGTACTGGTATTGTAGAAATAGTTCTGACGTAATTTTATCAGTGAGTGAATAATTGTGCCTGATATGAAAAAACGCATTGTTGAGGTAATCCTTTTCATCTGCCGAAACCTGATTGAACTGGCTGAAAAAGGAAATATTATTTTTAGCGGGCGCATATATGATGCGGAGGTCTCCTGAGCCCTGTAACAATTCTGTTGTTGTTTTGGTGTAGCTCAGTGCAAGCCCGAGTTGGCCGGAAAATAATGCAGTATCATTGACTGACCTGCGCTCCTCAATATTTACGATTTGCCCAACTGAACAGAGCATTAAATGGCAAAACAGAAGGGCTATAAATACTATTCTTATCATTTTTTAATAATCTTCTTGAGTTTCTTTTTTGCTTCTTCCTTCAGTTTTTTCTTTTGGGCTTCCAGCTCTTTTCTGGCCTTTTCTTCAGCTTCTTTTTTGAGTCTTTCAGCCTCTTCCTTTGCCTTTCGTTCCAGTTCAGCTTTTTGTTTTTCGAGTTCCTGTTTGGCTTTATCTTCCAGTTCTTTCTTTTGCTTTTCAATCTCGTTGTTGACCCTTTCCTTTACTTGCTGTTTATAGTCATTAACGTTTTCTTTCAGGCTGGTTTTTATCCTGGGTTTATCCACAGTCCCTGTCATCTCTACCAGGAGGTTGACGTAGCTGCCGACAGGTAAATTGATATTTTGACCGCTTAACTGGTTCGCCAGCAAGGTGGTATTGGCTTTTAGTTTATCAGCAGGCATTTTAATATTGTAAAAATATTCTATGCTTTTGTCGAGGCCGTTCGAGCTTCCTTCCAGGATTTCAAATTCGCTGCCTGCAACGTTGAATTTAATGGGCCTGGTAAAATAGAAACGTCCATTCTCAATTTTGTATGAAGGCTGGATATTTTGGGTTTCAAATGTTTTCAGTTCTTTCATATTGAGCGTTTTGGCCAGCAGGTTTAAGGGTTCAAATTTCTGAACCTTCAATGTCTTGATCGATAATATTCCTTTACTGCCAATAGAGCTTAGCACAGGCATCATGCCATCCCCAAGCAGGGATGAGAAACTCAGTTTTGCATGGGTAATGCCTTCCAGATGGTCAATCACAGGGACGAATTTTTTCACAATGCTAAAACTTGAAGCCACCTTGTTGAGGGCAAAATTGGAAAAGTCAAGGTTCAGGTCGGCCATAGGCCTGTCCGGTGTTTTGGTATCATAATACCCGTTCACCCTGATAGAACCGTCAACAATGTCAGCGTTTAGGTTGTTGATGGTGAGCCGCTGATTGCTGAGTTGCAAGGCGCATGTGGCATTTTTCATATCAAGCTTGTCATAGATCAGCTGCCCGAAAGAGGCATCCATATTAAAACTTATATCAGCGGGCAAAATGACTGTTTCCATTTGACTTTCCGAAGTATCGTTTTCAACAGCTTGTTCCACCTGGGTTTCATCCGAAAACAGGAATGGGTTCAGGTTGAAATAACGGGAGGAAATATCCAGATTGCCATAAACCGTGTCATCACTCAACACATAGGGGATAAAGTTGGTCAGCGAACCTTTGGCGCTCAGGTCGTTGTTGTCAATAGAAAGTTCTTTCAGTTCAAGCTCCACCGATTTTGGGTTGAATGCCAGTGACATGGATTCAATTTTAATATCCTTTTCCAGTTCGGGGTAAAAATATACCAGGTTTGAAATGTCTAAGCTTCCTTTGGCATCAAGTGCTTCATAGTTTTCATTTTCAATCATGGAAGAATTTCCTTTCAGGTGTAGGTCGGTTTTTACCACACCGGATATCTTTAGTTTTTCTTCCAGTGGTACAAGGTCTTTTACCCTGTTCAGGTCAATCCGGCCTTTTATATCGGCATCCACATAGGGATTGGTTTCAATATTTTTAATCAGCATCCTGGCATCAAAGGGTTCCTTGTCCAGTTCAAAGTGTAATTTTTTCAGGTCAACTATCAGGTGTGCCATATCCTCGTCCGGGCTGTTGAGGTTCAGGTCGAGGTTCACATTATTCAATGGCACCGGCAGGTCTGGATATTTGAAATATCCGTTGTCAATACCCAGGTTGATATTAAATGCGGGCATACTTTCCTCTCCGTAAGAACCCTTGAATATTCCATTGAAATTCATGTTTCCGCTGGCTTTCAGCTTTTCAAAATCCGAATAATATACAGCAGGAACAAGCGATACCAGGTCTTTAAAGTCTGTCTGGGGGGTGTTAAATTTTAAGTCAAAATCAATATCTTCGGCAGGCATGGCTATCGAGCCGTCAAAGTTTAACACCAGTTTGTTGAGCCGGAGGACGTTTTCTTTAAAAGTAAAAATATAATTCACCATATCCATGGAAAATAAAGCATCCAGGTTCGTTTTAACCTTGTGAAGGTAAGGAATGCCATCATACCGGAACTCGGTTTTTTCTGCTTCAAGCGTGGCTGCAAGGTCAAAAACATCCATTCCGAAATTTCCAAGTCCCGACAGGTTTAATCCATCCATTTCGATATAGGTGAAATAGAGCTCATCGTTGTAAACGAATTTCCCGTTTGTAATAACAATCTTTTTTACCGGTAGACTAAACACACTTTCTTCCTCTTCTGTTGTTTCGGTTGTATCCGTTGATGGCAGGGTAATGTCCCAGTTGGCTGTATAAAGAAGGGTGTCATTCAACACGTGGGTATAAATGGAAGGCCGGTCAAGAAGGATTTTTTTGATCTCTATATTTCCCTTAATTGCCTGTACCAGGTCGAGCCTAACCTCAAGTTTGTCGATGCTGGCCAGTGTGTCACCCTCGAACGGGCTTTTGTTAATAATTTCAATGTTCGCGATTCCCAGGTTGAGGTTCGGGAAACTTTTCAGTAATCCCAGGTGGATATTTTCATCAAAATTAACAACTGCATTCAGGTTGGCATTTGCTTGTTCTTTAATGGCCGAAATGATCTTTCCTTTGAAAGCAATAGGAAGAATAATAGCCGCCAAAAACAACAGCAGGATAAATAGCGAAACAATAAGAAGGACTTTTTTCATCTGTTCAAACAATTTGTTTGGTTCAACAATCTCCTTCAAAAGTACGCAAAAACAAGTCTTTAACATTCCCGGACCGCCTGACAAATGTTTAACGGATGGCATGTGAAAACTAAAAAACATTAAACGAAACATTCTGTGGGGGCAGGGAAGAATTATCGTCAAAACACTAACTTTGCCGGTAAATCTGCCCGGATGAAGAAGAGACAGGAATACCTAACGATCAGAAGCAAATCGGTTTATAACGGCAATATCGTTATCTGGGAGCTTCAGTCGGAACAATCTTTCAACTTTATCCGCCCCGGCCAGTTCATCAGTATTTGGGTCGAGAATGAAACAAAGGTGTTCTTCCGCAGGCCTTTTTCTATCCATTATGTTGATTACGAAAACAAAGTGATAGCGGTCATGATGAAAATTGTGGGGACTGGAACACAACGACTGTCGTTGCTGGAAGCGGGAGATAAAATGCACGTCATTTACCCTTTGGGAAACGGTTTTGATTTTGAACATACAGAAAATGCCTTGTTGGTCGGTGGCGGATACGGCATTGCCCCGCTTTATCACCTGGCTCAGGAAATTGTAAAAAGAGGCAAAAAAGCAACTTTCCTGTTGGGCGCCAGCAGGGAAAAGGACTTTATTCCCCTTGACAAATTCGAATCCCTTTCACCTCTTTTTGTTACAACAGAAAATGGAGAATCGGGAGAAAAAGGAATGGTCACCGGGCATTCCCTTTGGGGCAATGGTTCCTTTGATTATGACTCAATATTTTCCTGTGGTCCTGAACCTATGATGCACGCAGTTGCGGAAATGGCTGATCAGAAAAATATTCCCTGTTTTGTTTCCCTCGATCAGATGATGGGGTGTGGGACCGGGGTGTGCCTCGGCTGTGTCAAAAAAACTATCAGAGGCCATATAGCTACCTGTCTGCATGGCCCTGTTTTTAACGCCAAAGAAATCGTATGGTAGATCTGAGCATAAACCTGAATGGACTGAAACTGAAAAATCCGGTGATGACGGCCAGTGGCACCTGTGGCTATGGTGAAGAACTGGTGGATTTTATGCGGGTTCCCGACCTGGGCGCACTGGTGGTGAAAGGAACAACTTTTGAACCGAGGGAAGGAAATCCATATCCCCGGATTGTTGAAACCCCATCGGGTATGCTCAACACCATCGGATTACAAAACAAAGGGGTGCATTATTTTGTCGATGAATTATACCCGCGTATTGAACATCTCAATGATAATATTATTGTCAATGTTTCGGGTTCAACCATTGAAGATTATGTAAAAGTAGCGGAAATGCTGGAAGACCTGCCAAAGGTAACCGCTATTGAGGTCAATATTTCCTGTCCGAATATCAAAGCCGGTGGGATGGCATTTGGTACCAGTTGCCCGGCTGCTGCCGAAGTAACCAAAGAAGTCAGGGCCAACTACAAAAAGCACATGATGGTAAAGCTGTCACCCAATGTGACTGACATTGCCGAAATCGCCCGCTATGTGGAAGGAGCCGGTGCCGATTCTGTCTCACTGGTAAATACTTTCCTTGGAATGGCCATTGACAGTAAAACAAGGAAACCGGTACTGTCAACCATCACCGGTGGGTTGTCAGGGCCTGCCATCAAACCCATTGCGCTTCGAATGATCTGGCAAGTAGCAAATGCAGTGAAAATACCTGTTGTTGGAATGGGCGGCATCATGAATGCCACAGATGCCATCGAATTTATGATTGCAGGCGCCTCCGCTATTCAAATCGGTACGGCTACTTTTATTGATCCGGCTACCTGTTCGAAGGTTATTGAAGGATTGACAGCCTATTGCGCTGAACATAACATTTCAAAAGTGGAAAGTTTGGTCGGTTCCTTACAGCTTTAATAATCCCCTAAGTACGATAGGTTTATCGTATATTTTCAACAATAATGTCCAAAACTTTGCGCGCCAGGCTCAACATGTGGTCCTGATAGTTGATTGAGGCGGTTTTCAGGATCCTGTTGGCCAAAACCAGGTCAATGGTCAATGCATGATGTCCCATCAATTTTGAAAGGCCATAGATGGCGGATGTTTCCATTTCAAAATTCAATACACGCTGGCCATTCAGGACGAATGAACCCAGGGAATCGATTAGGTTGGGATACGCCAGAGGCAAACGAAGTGACCGGCACTGGGGCCCGAAGAATCCGGGTGAAGTGATGGTTATCCCTTTATAAAATTCATATTTTGAAAAAATATCCAGCAGGTTTGCCGATGCTGCAAAAAGGTAAAATGGCGTGTAGGCCACATGATATTGAAGGTGCTTTTTAATTTCGTCATAATAAAGTTTCTCATCGTCAGACCAGTTGCACTGGTAATACCTTAGCAGGTTGTCAAGGCCCAGGCCAAAGGAGGAAATAATATGCGAGTTGACGGGTATTTCTCTTTGCAGGGTGCCACAGGTACCAATCCGTATCAGGTTCAGGGATTTTGTTTTGTCCCTGACTGTTCTGGTTTCAAGGTCAATGTTTGCCAGCGCATCCAGTTCGTTCAGGACGATATCAATATTGTCAGTACCAATTCCGGAAGAAATAACAGTGATCTTTTTGTTTTTATAATGGCCGGTATGTGTGTAAAACTCCCTTTTGTTTTTTTTAAGTTCAACGGAGTCGAACAGGGAGGTAATGAGGGGTACCCGGTCTTTGTCACCAACCAGGATAATGGTATCGGAAATATCCTCCGGCCTCAGGTTTAGATGGTACACACTGCCATCTTGATTCAGCAATAGTTCAGATTCCGGAATTTTCATTTTCAGATCACTACTTTTTTCTCTTCAATCATTTTTCTGAGGTTGAGCAGAGCATACCGCATGCGCCCCAAAGAGGTATTTATACTTACGTTTGTAATTGCCGCTATTTCCTTGAAACTCAGGTTTGCATAGTGACGGAGAATAAGTACTTCTTTTTGCTCGTGGGGTAGGTTATAAATCAGCAACCTGACTTTTTCTTCGGTTTCTTCCCTGATAATACCCTGCTCACGGTTTTCTTCAAACAAGGGTAAGTTACTCATCATGTCGTATTCCTCTGAATTGAAGAA
>CAZVAY010000154.1:0-6698 GCA_964625265.1 uncultured Sphingobacteriales bacterium
AAAGCATTCTATTAGGGTCAAATCCCAACTCTTCTTTATATTCCATATATTTCTTTCTGAGTTCGTTTTCATTCATTTTGTATGCACCTGTTCTTTCCTTCAACCAAAACACCCATTGGTCTTCCGTCAAAGATTGTGCCGATTAATTCTGAGATGTAGTTAGCAAGTGACACGACATGGAGTTTTTCCATTTTTTTATCTTCTGGTATGTTTATTGTGTCACATACGATGACTTCTTTTATGTCAGGATTTTCTAGCTTTTCTTTAGCATTTTTTGAGAAAACCGGGTGGGTTGCACAGACATAAATATCTAGTGCCCCCCTCTTCTTGAGTTCAGTAGCAGCATTTGATATTGTGCCTGCAGTGTCTATTAGATCATCTACAATTATAATATTTTTACCCGTTACTTCACCTATGACATTCATAACCTGGCTTTTATTGTGCTTAGTGCGCCTTTTGTCAATTATTGCAATGTCAGTTTCAAATAGCCAAAAATTTCATCCCTCACAATTACGAAAAGTTCCTGCCATTGTTGCTGAATTTCTTTTTCTTTATCTGGTTCCTGAATATGATTGGGATCGTACCTTTTTCAGCAAATGTTACCGGGAACATTGCCGTAACAGCAGCCCTGGCGCTCATTGCTATGGTTGTTATTAATGTAAATGGAAAGAAGCATTACTGGGAGCATATTTTCTGGTTCCCCAATGTACCGATATTTGTCAAACCCATTATGTTTATTGTTGAGTTTGTCAGCATTTTTACCAAGCCTTTTGCATTGATGATCAGGCTTTTTGCCAACATTACAGCCGGGCACCTGGTTGTGTTGTCTTTTGTATCATTGATATTTATGTTTGGCAAATTGGGGGAAAATGCTGCAGCCGGTTGGGGGACATCTTTGATATCGGTTGCATTTACCTTATTTATTGACGTAATAGAATTATTAATTGCCGCTTTGCAGGCATATATTTTTACAACCCTGACCGCCTTGTTTATTGGTCAGGCATTAGAACATGAATAATCATTTGATAAACCATTAAAATTAAGAATATGTTATTACTTGACTTAGGAATTGGTGCTGGTTTAGCAGCAGGACTTGCAGTAGTTGGAGCAGGAATTGGTATTGGTCAAATTGGTGCAGGCGCTGCCCAGGCAATAGCCAGGCAACCGGAAGCCTCAGGAAAAATCAACTCTGCCATGATCATTACGGCAGCTATGATTGAAGGTGTTGCCCTGTTTGGCGTTGTGTTGGGTGTTATCATCATCGGTAAAGTTTAATTTACCGGACTGATACTATTCAACGATCACTTTATTAATCATTAATGTCCTTTTTATGATTGTCCTTAATGCCTTACTCACTCCTGACATCGGCCTGATGTTCTGGACTATCGTCATTTTTCTGATCTTGCTTTTTATTCTCAGGAAATTCGCCTGGAAACCTATAACAGAAGCTTTAAAATCAAGAGAAGAGAGTATTGAGAAAGCCCTGAACGAAGCCAAAGTAGCCCGCGAAGAAATTGCAGGACTAAAAGCCGAAAATGAAATGGTCATGAAGCAGGCCCGTGAAGAAAGAGAAAAAATGCTCAGGGAAGCACGGGAAAAGGGCGAAGTACTCATGAAAGAAGCCAGGCAGGATGCAGATAACGAACGTAAAAAGCTGCTGGTTGAAACCCGTGAACAAATCAAGTCAGAAAAAGAAAAGGCTTTTAATGAATTGAAAAAGGATATCGGTATGCTGGTGATTGAAACGACCGAGAAAGTGATCAGAAAAGAACTCAGCAACAAGGAAAAGCATAAAGAGTTTATTGAAGAGAATCTTAAAGACCTGACTTAATAAATTTGAATGGGACTTACCAGGGTAATAAACAGGTATGCAACAGCATTGTTTAACGATGCTGTTGAGGCAGGTGTACTTGAAAAAGTATATAAAGACAGCATGACAATCCTGTCGGTACTGGAAGACAACAGGGAACTCAATACCCTGTTGAAAAACCCGACCATTCAGTCGTTAAAGAAACTGGTAGTATTGAAAAAGATTTTCGCTTCAGGCCTCAACGATATTACATTTTCGTATATCGAAATGGTAGCCAGGCACAAAAGGGAATCATTGATCAAAGGTATTTTCCAGCAATTTAACAATTTGTACAAGGAAGAAAATGGAATTCTTGATGCCGAAGTAATTTCAGCGGCAGAACTTGACTCAAAAACCCTTGATACAATCAGCGTTTTTCTGAAAGAGAAAACAGGGGCCAAAGTTATTGAACTGGTTAACTCCGTAGATGAAAACCTGATTGGAGGCTTTATGCTAAAATTCCAAAACAAAATTTTAGATACCAGCATTTTATCTCAGTTAAATGATATGAAAAAGCTTTTATCACAAAAAGCTTAAAAGGAAATTATTATGGCAGACATCAAACCCAGTGAAGTATCCTCAATTCTCAGAAAAGAATTATCGGGCTTTAATTCAAAAGTTGAACTCGAAGAAGTAGGATATATACTTGAGATCGGTGACGGAATTGCCCGGGTTTATGGATTAAACTCAGTGGCTGCCGGAGAACTGGTTGAATTCTCAAATGGCGTTAAGGGCGTTGTCCTGAACCTTGAAGAAGACAACGTAGGTGTTGTGATGATGGGAGATTCCAAAGGAATTCGGGAAGGCGATGTAGTAAAAAGGACTAAGCTCATTGCTTCGGTAGCAGTAAATGATAATATGGTTGGCCGTGTGGTAAACCCACTGGGTGAAGCTATTGATAACAAAGGTGCTATTGAGGGAAAAAAATATGAGATGCCTCTTGAAAGGAAAGCACCGGGAGTTATATTCCGTCAACCGGTGAACGAGCCGTTGCAGACAGGTATTAAAGCCATTGATGCCATGATCCCGATTGGCAGGGGGCAAAGGGAGCTGATTATTGGCGACCGCCAGACCGGTAAGTCAACCATTGCCATAGATACAATTATTAACCAGAAAGAAAATTACGATAAAGGTAATCCGGTTTACTGTATCTATGTTTCTATTGGCCAGAAAGAAGCCAACGTTGCCAAGCTGGTAAAAAACCTGGAAGACCACGATGCCATGAAATACACTGTAGTAGTCACTGCTGCTGCATCTGATCCTGCTCCATTGCAATTTTATGCACCTTTTGCAGGATGTGCTATCGGTGAATATTTTAGGGATACAGGCCGTTCGGCACTGGTGATCTATGACGACTTGTCAAAACAAGCCGTATCATACCGTGAGGTATCATTGCTTCTTCGCAGGCCTCCGGGACGCGAAGCTTATCCTGGTGATGTATTTTACCTGCACAGCCGCCTTTTGGAAAGGGCCTGTAAAGTTATTGAGGCTGATGATGTAGCCAAACAAATGAATGATATTCCCGCATCAATCAAAGAAAAAGTAGTAGGCGGAGGTTCATTAACAGCCCTTCCTATTATTGAAACACAAGCCGGTGACGTTTCGGCCTATATACCGACTAACGTAATTTCCATCACTGACGGACAGATATTCCTTGAAACAAACCTGTTCAACTCCGGTATCCGGCCTGCCATTAATGTTGGTATCTCGGTGTCGAGGGTGGGTGGTGCAGCCCAGATAAAATCAATGAAAAAGGTAGCCGGTACCCTGAAACTTGATCAGGCTCAATACCGTGAACTGGAAACTTTTGCTAAATTCGGTTCCGACATGGATGCTTCCACAATGGCAACCATTTCCAAAGGTGAACATAATGTAGAAATCCTGAAGCAAAACAGGTATTCCCCTGTTCCGGTTGGGAAACAAATTGCTATTATTTATCTCGGGACCAGCAATCAGCTTAAAAATATTCCCGTGAAAAAAGTGATGGATTTTGAAAAAGAATTTATCGAAGTGGTGGGAGATCGTCATCCTGAGATTTTTGACACGCTTGCCTCCGGTTCCATTGATGATGATATTAAAAAGACCTTATCAGACATTGGTAATGAAGTAGCAAAGAACTACGCATAAAGAGAAATAGATGGCAAACCTGAAAGAGATCAGAAACCGTATATCTTCGGTAAAATCAACCCAGCAGATTACAAAAGCCATGAAAATGGTGGCTGCTGCCAAGTTGAAAAAAGCCCAGGATGCCATTATCAAGATCAGACCTTATGCACACAAACTCAATGAAGCTATCATTGAGCTATCACAGGGATTGGAAGACATGAGCCAGAATCCGTTTTACAAAGTCAGGGAAGTGCATAAAGTCCTGTTTGTTGTGGCAACTTCCGACAAAGGTTTGTGCGGTTCATTCAATACGGCTCTGATCAGGGAAACTCAGCATAGAATTGAAGAACTTGGCAACGAGCATAAAAATGTGCATGTTGAGTTGATCTGTATCGGACGTAAAGCTGCTGATTTCTTTAAAAAGCGAAACTACACAGTTATTGAAAAACATATTGAAATGTCTTCAAATGTTTCCTATAAGAGAGTGGAAGAAATTGCGGCTAAAGTGTTAAGGTCATTTGAAAATGCAGAATATGACCAGGTGTATTTTGCTTACAACGCATTTAAAAATGCAGCCGTGTACCTGACACAGGTTCAGCAATACTTGCCGATCCTTCCCGGGGAGAATGACGATGAATCGGAAGAAACATCCTTGTCAAATATCAATTTCATTTTTGAACCTGACGAAGAAACAATTATAAACTCTCTGATCCCCATGTCATTGAAAATAATCTTCTACAGGAATATTCTCGAATCGAATGCTGCTGAGCATGGCGCCAGGATGACTGCTATGGATAAGGCATCTGAAAATGCAAACGAGATCATCAATGACCTAAAGCTGTTCTACAATAAAGCACGCCAGGCTGCCATTACCAAAGAGATCCTGGAAATCGTAGGCGGCACCACAAAATAAGCGTAAAACCAGTTTCCTTATCAATAACCTGCTTCCTTTAGGGAATGCTACCTGACTTTCAGATTTTTAATAATTCAAGTACAAGAAAAATAATATAGAGGATAATCAGGAAGTATCCTGCCCTGTGCGTTGTTTTCCATTTTTGAATAGCCAGTATAACAAATACTGTTATAACAGAGCCCAATAATAAAAGAACCGAACTAAGCATATCCTGGCGGCTCACCACAATATAGTCCCGGGAAAATGTCAGGATCACTAACCAGGGTAGGCCCAGTCCGATCAGGATGTCAAAAATGTTGGAACCTATTGCATTACTGATGGCCATGCCACCGCGCCCTTGCCGGGCAACAATGACAGACGACATCAGGTCAGGCACTGACGTACCAGCAGCCAATACAATGAGGGCGATAAAAACTTCCGGGATATGTAAAATGCCGGAGATCTTTACTGCACTTTCAACCAACACCCAGCAGAGCAATCCGATAAAGAGAATGGAAATAAAGAAATTGATATAATAATGTCGTTGCCTGGGGAAAAACTTGTTTAAAAGGAAATCAAAAGGCTTAAAGATGAGACGCCATTTGTGTTCAATTTCGTCTTGTCCCTTTGAATTGTCTTCATCCCTGAACTCCTTGTATTTAAATATTTTTCGCCATTTAAGGACCATAAACACGTACAGAAGATAAATAGCAATAAAAATAACAGATTCAACCAGCGTAATACGGCCATCATAAAATGACCAGAGTAATAACAAAACCGAAGCAGAATAAAACAGCGTATCCCTGAAAACCGTTTGCCAGTTGATAATGGACGTCCTGATTACAGCAATAGCGCCAATGATAACAAGAATGTTAAAAACAGCTGAACCTACTATCGTTCCTATTCCAATCTCAATATGGTTACCGGGTTTGATAATAGAAATGATGGCAACAAAGAGCTCAGGTGCACTGGAGCCAATGGCCATTAACGTGGCTCCGGCCATGTCGTTGGAAAGTTTGAGTTCTTTGGCTATGTCATCCAGAGCCGGAATAAAATACTTGTCGCTAACCTGGGCTAGCAGATAAAAGGAAAGAAGAAGGATAAAGATATACAAGACTATCATAGCCATGGGGTAGTTATACCGCTAAAATAATATTTTTATATGGATACATCATACTCACGCAAGGCATTGTTCAGCGATGTTTTCAAATCAGTGGATTCTTTTCGTTTACCAATGATCAGGGCACAGGAAACCTGGTACTCACCTGCCGGAAATTTTTTGGTATAGGAGCCGGGGATAACAACGCTTCGGGCTGGTACTACTCCCTTAATCTCCCTGGGTTCCTTTTCGCTTACATCTATGATCCGGGTTGATTTAGTGATGACTACATTGGCTCCTAAAACAGCTTCTTTTTCTACCCTGACGCCTTCAACAATTACAGACCTGGAACCAATGAAACAACCATCTTCAATAATAACCGGTCCGGCCTGTACCGGCTCAAGTACCCCACCAATACCAACACCCCCGCTCAGGTGGACATGCTTGCCTATCTGTGCGCAGGAACCAACGGTAGCCCATGTATCAACCATGGTACCCTCATCTACATAAGCACCAATATTTACATAGGAGGGCATCAGGATTACGCCAGGGGCCAGGTACGAACCATAACGGGCAACAGCATGGGGTACTGCCCTCACCTTAAGTTCTTTATAATTCTTTTTAACATCAATTTTATCATAAAACATTAAGTCACCGGCCTCAAATGTTTTCATACCTCTGATAGGAAAATACATCATTACCGCTTTTTTAACCCATTCATTAAATTGCCAGTTATCAGAATGCGGTTCAGC
>CAZVAY010000155.1:0-6694 GCA_964625265.1 uncultured Sphingobacteriales bacterium
TACATTTTTTGTATATTTCTTGAGGCTTAGCTGTAAGTACATTAAGTGAGCTTTTTTCAAAAGTAAGAGAGTACATTTCAGGTTTTGTAAACACGAGGAATTTTTATGTGGCTTTTTATGATGAAAAAACGGATAAGCTTAGGTTTTCGGTTCAATTTGATGAGAGTGATAAATACGAGGAAATAGATGCAGCAGGCACCCTGTCAAAAGAAGTAATCTTGAAAAACAAAGCCATATTGTTAAAAAGTGATGGCCTGAAAAAATTAATAGATTCAGGCAAAATTAAGCAAGTGGGAACAATGGCCAAATGCTGGCTAGGTGTGCCTTTGTCGTCAGGTAAAAAAGCATACGGTATACTCGTAGTCCAGAGTTATGACAGTGAAGACCGCTATGGCCGGGAAGAATTGAAACTGCTTTCTTACCTGGCAGAACAGATCAGCCTGTTCATTGAAAATAAGAGGTCAAAAGAAATGGCTGAGGAGCGATTGAATCAATTACAGGGTGCTAAAGAAAAAGCTGAAGAATCGGATAGACTGAAATCCGCTTTTCTGTCCAACATGAGCCACGAGATCAGGACACCAATGAATGCTATTGTTGGTTTTTCACAGTTGCTGAACGATGATGATCTGGAAATGGACCACGTTAAGGAATATGCCGGTTTGGTACACCGAAATGCCAGCCTGCTGCTGAACCTGATTGAGGATATAATTGACCTTTCACGAATTGAAGCGGGTGAATTCGAGATCAGTCATGAAGAATGCAGGATTTCAACCATTGTGGATTCCCTTATCTCAAAATTCAGCGATATAATTACAGAAGAAGGCAAGGATATTATCCTGAATCATTCATTTGATGATCCTGATCTGATCGTTGTTTCAGATTGTGTCAGGCTCAGGCAGGTGTTGTCAATATTGCTTGACAATGCAATTAAGTTTACAATAAAAGGTTCAGTAGAATTAAATATTCATAGAGAAAAGAACGAAGAGGGGACTACCCAGGTACATTTCAATGTGATTGACACAGGCATTGGAATTCCGGACGACAAACAAGAGGTTATTTTTGAAAGGTTCAGGCAGGTTGACGATTCGCATACACGGCAGTTTGGCGGTACCGGCCTTGGATTAAGTATTGCACGTAAAATAACCAATCTTATAAAAGGCAGGTTGTGGGTTGATTCTGAAACAGGGGTTGGCTCATCTTTTCATCTCACTATTCCGGGTGAGGAGAAAATTGAAATATCGCCAGTCAGGGTTGAACTACCCACTGGTGAAGTTGATTTAAAATGGCCGGGTAAGAAAGTCCTTATTGTCGAGGATATCTATTCCAATTATCTTTTTCTTGAAAAAGCTCTTAAAAATACGGATGTCAATATATTATGGGCTGACAACGGGGAAAAAGCTATTGAAATGGCCAAACAAAATACAGATATCAGCCTGGTATTGCTTGATCTTAATTTGCCGGGTATAAATGGGTATGAAGTGATCAGTGAACTGAAAGAAATGTATGATCAGCTTCCGGTTATTGCCCAGACTGCCTATGCCAGCACCGAAGACAGGGTAAAAGTTTTTGAGAACGGTTTTGATGATTATATCAGCAAGCCCATTAAAAAAGATATGCTGATGAAAAAAATAAACAGGTTTATCGGTCACTAATATACAAGGACACTATGCTAAAGTTGACTACCTGCCTTGTTTAAAAAAGAGTTTCCATTTTATGATAAACATCATCAGGGTCAGGGTTGATATCAAAAACCAGTGATGGCTTTAAAAAGTGCAGGTTCTTTTCGGCAGCAAATCGTTTTTCGCCTCCGCCAGTCAAATTCAGCATCACCAGGGCTTCTTTATTAAAACCATCTCTACTGCATTCTATGATAAGGGAAGCCAATGCAACTGCTGCTGCAGGATGTAGGTCTATTCCTTCTAATTTATCAAATAAATGTGCTGCTTCAACGGCTTGTTTGTTTGTGACGGATACAACTTCACCTTTAGAGTCTGTTAACGCATCATAAAGCCCTCCGGGTAGGGGATAGGGTGGCTTACGGTTTGACAAAACTTTAGCAATAATCTGTTCCACCTGATGCCGGGCCATTTCATCATCAAGAGGCAACATAGCCCTGCTGCCTGCATTCCATGCATTTTCAATAGGTGTGAACGGTTTGTTCTGCGATACAATAAGCTTCATTTTGTTATGGCCAAACCGTCCATCCTCAAGGAGACGTTTATTGGCTTCCCATGCAGCAATAGCGCCTGTTCCGCTTCCAACAGCTTGGAAATAATATTCCGGAATCTTTCCGGTAGCTTCGGCAAATGATAAAACAGTCGTAGCCATACCATCCCGTCTGGCTACATTTTTTGCACCGCCTTCGGGAATAAACCGTGGGTGCTTACATGCCAGGTTCGACAGATGGATCGCATCAAAGTAATCACTGCCCGTGGCTGATACGATGAGTTTAACACAATCATTAAGTGGCTTGTCGAACCACAATGCTGATGGAACATAGTCTTCCGGGACACAAAGAAGTAAAGGGATTTGATTGTCGGAGCAAACTTTAGCAAATGCCCGTGCTGTATTGCCTGCAGATGCCACTACCAGTACTTTTTCTTCATCCTGTTTTAACCGTCCGCAAACCGAATATGCTTCCGTTTCTTTGAAAGAGCAGGTTGACATGGTTGCATCTTTTTCCGGCCAATAACCACTGAAAGTCAGGTACAGGTTAGGGATGCCCAGTTGGTTACACAGCGCATCACTTTTAAAAGTGACAGGGGCACATGAACCCACCAGCTTCCGGTGAATGGGCAGCCAATCTGAAAAACGGTAAATTCCTTCTTCTGCAGATCCAAAATCAATTTGTTTTTTCTCATAAATTGCCCTGATAAGCCCGTGATCATCGGGATCACCAGCATCCAGCATCCAGCCACTGTCAGAAAATATTTTTCCTGTTTTTACCGATTGAAGTTGATATCCGGTAGGTTCGAAATTATTGCGCATAGTAGTTCATTAATTACAAAGGGACAAAAATAGGGAAATGTGAATTCCGATGGTAATTTGAAAAAAAGTGTGGTTAGAGCAGGGCAACAACAACTGCAACCAGGACAATTATGCTGACAATAATAACTATTGACCGGCTTTCCTTTGTAAGCTTCTCCTGACAATCAGCCAGCTTTGCTTTTGCTACATCATTTTCAGGAAAAGCCTCAACAGCTTTGGTGTACCATTCTTTCGCCCTGCGTAGAATACTGATCTTCATAAAATCATCACCCCTGCGAATGCAATCGTTGAAATATTTTTCTTCAGCACTTAAAGTAGTAGTAGTATTAACATCATTCATAAGTCTATTTTTTGTCAAAAATAATAAAACAGGATTATATTCGGGCTAACTTACTACACTTCTGCCGTAACTAAAAACAAATGAAATGATAATGCAAAGGGCAATCAGCCTTTAGTATCTTGGCAGAAAGCACAAAATGATTCCCTCAATTCAGTTTTTGAATTTCTTTCCGTAATAATACTATTTCATTTATACAATTAATAATCAATGACTATTTTTGCGGCACTAATGGCCTCGTAGCTCAATTGGATAGAGCGTCAGATTCCGGTTCTGAAGGTTGGGGGTTCGATTCCCTTCGGGGTCACCATAAACGTCTTAAATAGTAGATTTAGGGCGTTTTTTGTTTATAGGGGGTAAAATAGAGGGTGAAACTTTCATTTTTTTATTGCAATTCATGTATAGTTGATTAATGTATTCCAATAAATACAAACATCTTATCCACTTTTAAAATTAAGTATCTTAGTATATAAATCTCTCCAAACGTCTTTTACTACAGTTGTTAAAGTAAGTAATATTATTTTACTTTCATCTTACTTAGTTACTTATTTTTGCCAGCTTCAAAAAAACAGAATATGGATTTACAAAAATTATATGAGACTATTTGGAATCAAAAATACAATGAACTGAAGGCAAGATTTGAAGACTTTAAGGTAGCATATAAAGATATCAATCCCATGGAAATGGTATTAGATTATCTTGAACACTATGTTCGAAAAGAGAAAATACAACTGCTAAAATCGGCAGACCATACTGTTGATCCTCCTGAATATTTTTATGATGGTTTTAAACAAGCCGTTGCATGGGATTTTGACAATAAACTATTAGATAATTATTATATACGTAATACTGGTGCCAATTTCATAAAGTTGAATCTACCTATTTTGAGGAAAGAATTTGAAGAGCTTAAAAACGATCCTGAGAAAATGGATGAATACCATAGTGGTGCAAGGTTTTGTCAAGATGCATCCGATGAAGAAGTAATCGAATTCATAGCACTGTATAATGCATATATGACTTATCAAATAGAACTTGAGGATGAATATGGAGTTTTTTATGATGAAGAGGAAAAAGAAATTATGGTCAGTTTGGTCCGTTTTGCCTGGTCAGTTTCGAGCGAAAAACCTGGTCATTTTTAAGCGAAAAGGCTGGTCAATTTAAAGTGAAAAACTATGGTCAGTTTCAGCGTTTTTTCCACTTTTAACACCTAATTCAGAATCTTGAACGATCTCAATGATCTCCATTTTTTCTTCTTGTTTGAATCTCATGTGCTTAGGCTTTTCGATTAACCACCTTGGCTTTTTTTTATCAACTGGTTCTCAAGGTAAAGCTCTGCCAGGTGCTTCTTTAACTGATCATTCTCATCACGTAATGACCGAACTTCATCTGTATTGGCTTCCCGCTTTGTATCACCATTTAAACGCTTTTTACCAGCCTCCATGAAATTTTTAGCCCAGGTATAATATAAATTAGCATGAATACCTTCTTTCCTGCATATTGCAGAAACACTTTCGTCCCCACGAAGACCTTCTAATACAATCCTGATTTTTTCTTCTGCTGAAAATTTTCTGCGTGTGTTGCGTTTGATTTCTTTGATTGTTTTCTCAGCACTCTTTTTTTCTTCGCCATTTTTATATGATTTTACTGTTAAAAAATAAGCAAAATCACACTTTAATTCATAACTTTATGCTGTCCAATTTCGTTACTATTCAGCCAAGGCAACATTTAATGGATTTCCATCAACTGCATGTTGAATTGCATTAAAAATTGCATAGCCTTGTTTGCGAGAAGTTGAGGTATAACTTCTTATCCTAAGAAATATTTTTGCTCCAAAATTAGTCCTGAAACATCCTGACACTTTCTGTTTTAGCTTTACCATTCTTAAATCCCTTTCAGCAAGGTTATTGTCAAAAGGCACATGAGGATTTTCTAAAAACCTGAGTACTTCTTTCTCTTTGGTTAAAAGCATATTTATCATTCGAAGGGATGTACTTGTTGGGGGTTTGCCCTTTTTCCCCACCGGTATTTTGGGCTGCTCTTTTTTCTTTTCGGATTCAATAGCTGATTCGACAATTGAACCATAGTTTTCTTTAAACTTTTTTATGTTTTTATCTGTAAGATTGTTTTCTTTTTTGGCATTGTTGGCCTTAATAAGTAGTTTGATCATTTTTTCTGCCCAAGCTTCTTTCAGGTTTTCATGCAAGTATTTCAAGTCCCTTAATATATGGGCATTGCAATAAGCATGTTGGAAATTGTACTTATTATAGCTTGCAAACCTGTCATGCACCTCAACTCCCTTAAACTCAGGTAAAACCCCTATTAAATCCATAGCTTCACGCCCCCTTTTGTCATGGATGGCATAGTGGGTATGTGTTGGTGTTGATGTGCTGGGCACCCATTTCAAAGCATTTTCTGAGCGTATCCCTGTCTCATCATTGTTTAGCACCTTCGCACTCTTAAGCACAGATTTTATGTCCATTTCTGTAGTGTACAAGTTATTGTAACATTCAATATTTGATTTATGTAATGTGCCACCGCCTATACTTATATGTATAATGTCTTTCATAAACTCCTGGACACGGTTGTATGGAAGGAACTGGCACTGATTTAAATAAACACCCAGGGATTTTATTCTATTCCCATATT
This sequence comes from uncultured Sphingobacteriales bacterium, assembly GCA_964625265.1. Taxonomy (GTDB): domain Bacteria; phylum Bacteroidota; class Bacteroidia; order CAILMK01; family JAAYUY01; genus CAYNBC01. Next base: position 5,972 of record CAZVAY010000155.1, read on the forward strand.
GTACAGGTTTGTCGTATTTACACCATGCTTCATGTAATCTTCCGCAACTGCACTGTTTCTGTTCTACCAAGTGTTCGGTTACTTCGAACAGCTTTTCGGGAAGTTCAATTACCTGTCGCCTGAAAATGTTCTTTACAGGCTCATTTGATAAATTTTTACCACACTCGCAAACTCCCGAAACCAGATGATTCTCTGTTTTGTCTGGTACGGCTACCATTTTTAATGTGCTGCCTTTATGCCCTTTTTGTGCCCCCGGTTTACGCCCACTTTTTACACGGTTGTTCTTCATTTCTTTTTAAAACCATCACTGCTTGGCGGCTTGCTACTGTTTTTACTGGTTTTTTGTGCCTGTGCTTCCAACTCCCTGATCCTGGCCTTTAGTGTGGCAATTTCATAAAAGGAGTGTTCAAGCGACTGAATTATTTTGTCAAGTTCTTTCTTTTCTATTGATATAAAAGGAATGTCTGTTGGAAAATCTTCCACTAAAAGAACTTGGAGGTTCAATTCATGGCGCAACAAATCCGTCCCACAGATTTAGAATGTAATTGGCTTCTCGCTCCTCAAGGAACGATCAAAGATGTTCAAAAAATTGATCAGTGGAATGTGACGCTTTATGAGCGTGAGGATCATTCACTTTTTGCTCATTTTGAAGGATCTGGCGCCCTAGAAAAAAAACACACCGATCTACTCGCCAAGTGGCTAGAAACATATGGGGAGATTCAA